>JBDKJQ010000001.1:0-10324 GCA_039796495.1 archaeon
TATCCGAATGTTGAAAATATTCAGGATATCGTTGAAAAACATCTTATTCTCAATGGACTGTATGAAATTGCAAAAGCATATATTCTGTATAGAGATAAACGACGTGAAGAGCGGGAAAAAGAACAGCAGATAACACTGGAAAAGGCTCGCCTTGGAAAATTACGGGTAAAAAAACGGGATGGTTCACTAAGCTTATTTGATTTTCAAAAAATTCAGAGAACTATTGCACGTGCGGCAGACGGACTGACTGACATTGATCCTGGGTTGATTACCCGGGAGCTTGTTAAAAATATTTACGACGGTGTTTCCTCTGAAGAGATTGAGCGCGCATTGATTCTTGCAACTATCTCTTTTATTGAAAAAGATAATTCATACAATTATCTGGGCGGAAGATTCTTCTTGCAGAAGTTGTACAAAGAAGCAAGCCAGAAGTCATGGACTGATGATGTAAAATATGAAAAATACAAACAATGTTTCATTGATAATATCCAGAAAGGAGTTGCACTTGGACTTCTGGACAAACGCATGTTGGAGTATGATCTTGAAGCGCTGGCAGAAGCATTGACTCCTGATAGGGATTATTTATTGCAGTACACCGGAGTTCAGACACTGTATGACCGTTATTTTATACGGGAAGAAGGAAGAAGGATTGAAATTCCGCAGGCATTCTGGATGAGAGTTGCCATGGGTCTTGCGCTCAACGAAACCAACAAAGAGGTTTGGGCAGTCCGGTTTTATGATTTAATGTCTACGCTGCGCTACTGCCCGTCGACACCGACGCTGTTTCATGCCGGCACCACGCATCCACAACTCAGCTCCTGCTATCTCACCACGATCAATGATGATCTGACTCATATTTTCAAATGCATCGCAGACAATGCGCAGATGTCAAAATGGTCTGGAGGCATTGGCAATGACTGGAGCAATATCCGTGCACTTGGCTCGCCTATAAAAAAGACAAATTCTGAAAGCCAGGGAGTTGTTCCGTTCTTAAAAATCGCAAATGATGTTACCGTTATCGCAAAAACCGGCAAGCGTAGAGGTGGCACGTGCGCGTATTTAGAAGTCTGGCATATGGACATTGAAGAGTTTTTGAATTTGCGAAAAAACACCGGTGATGAACGACGGAGAACACATGACATGAATACGGCAAATTGGATTCCTGATCTTTTCATGAAGCGCGTGCTCAATGATGAGAAATGGACGCTGTTTTCCCCGCATGAGACGAGCGATCTCCATCATTTGTATGGGAAAAAATTTGAAAGCAAGTATAAAGAATATGAAGAACTTGCAAAGAAAGGCCTATTAAAAAAACACAAGGAAATTCCTACTCGAGAATTATGGAGAAAAATGCTCTCAATGCTTTTTGAGACCGGTCATCCGTGGATCACGTTCAAGGATCCGTGCAACGTCCGCTCGCCGCAAGACCACGTCGGTGTCATTCACAGTTCTAATCTCTGCACTGAAATCACGTTGAATACGTCGGAAGATGAAACTGCGGTCTGCAATTTAGGATCAATCAACTTGCCAGTGCACATCAGGAACGGAGTATTAGATGTATCGTTTATTGCCGACACGGTCCACACTGCTCTGCGCATGCTTGACAATGTTATTGACTTAAATTTTTATCCAACGATCGAAGGAAAAAATGCTAATACGCGACATCGCCCAGTTGGATTGGGAATTATGGGGTTTGCGGATGCGCTCTACAAGCAGGATCTTGACTTTGAGTCTGATGCTGCATTACAGTTTTCTGACGAAGTCATGGAAATCATTTCATACAATGCTATTCTTGCATCTGCAAATCTTGCAAAAGAAAAAGGCACGTATCCTTCTTTTAAAAATTCGAAATGGGACCGAGGCATTTTTCCATTTGACACTCTTGCATTACTTGAAGAAGAACGCGGCATGCCGATTGAAGTTGATCGGAAAATGCGGCTTGACTGGAACTTATTGAAAAAATATGTTGCACAGCACGGCATGAGAAATTCCAACACCATGGCAATTGCACCGACGGCAACCATCTCAACTATTTTCGGCTGTTACCCTTCTATTGAGCCGATCTACAAAAATATGTATGTAAAGGCAAATGTGTCTGGAGAGTTCACCATTGTCAATGCTTTTTTGATAGATGATTTAAAGAAGCTCGGTTTGTGGAACCAGGAAATGCTTGACACGCTGAAATACTACGACGGAGATTTGGAGATGATTGCAGGGATTCCCGACGCTGTCAAAAAGAAATACAAAACTGCATTTGAGATTGATCCTGTCTGGTGCTTAAAATTAACCGCGACAAAATCAAAATGGATTGATCAGTCGCAAAGCCATAATGTGTTCTTCAAAGGAACAAGCGGAAAAAAACTAGACGAGATTTACATGAGCGCGTGGAAAATGGGACTGAAGACGACATATTATCTTAGGTCAATGGGAAAAAGCCAGATAGAAAAATCAACCATTGATGCTGCGAAATTTGGTTTCACGCAGAAGCGGGAATACAAAACAGAAGAAAAAAAGACAAACTCGCAGCTATCAGCGATGCACGCTCCCCGCTATGCACATGATTTTGCCAGTTTCATGGCTCCTGAAGAAAAAAATGAAGAGATTATGACTCAGACGCAGGAAATCAAAAGTTTTATTCCGGTTGCAAAAAATGAAATTAAACCTCAGTCAGACGGACCAAAGGTCTGCAGCATCCTTGATCCTGACTGCGAGTCCTGCCAATAATGCTCCTGAATAATTCCAAAACAGATCCGAATAAAATCTTACCGATGACATATTTGTGGGCTCGCGAGCATTATAAAACAGGTGTTGCCAATAACTGGGTGCCGGAAGAAATCCCGATGCAGAAAGATGTGGAGCAATGGAGATCGCTGTCGCATCTGACCGACACGGAAAAGCGACTGATCATCTGGAACTTAGGATTTTTCTCAACTGCGGAAAGTTTAACCGCAAATAATATTGTCCTTGCAATCTATAGTCATATAACCAATCCTGAATGCCGACAGTATTTACTGCGACAGGCATTTGAAGAAGCAGTTCATACCGACACTTTCATTTATTGCTGTGACACGCTTGGACTTGACCCTGATCGCATCTATGCCATGTATCAGAGCATTCCCTCCATCAAGGAAAAAGATGAATTTGTCGTCGAGATCACCAAGTCTGTGTTTGATCAGAATTTCTCAACTGAAGGAACTGAAAACATAAAAAAATTCGTCAGAGACTTAATCGGTTATTATGTCATCATGGAAGGAATCTTTTTCTATGCTGGATTTGCCATGATGCTTGCTTTAAAAAGACAGGGAAAAATGATTGGCGTCGGAGAGCAATTTGAATTTATTATGAGAGATGAAAGTGTTCATCTTGCATTTGGATGCGATCTTATCAACACAATCAAGTCAGAAAATCCCGGCATATGGACTGATGATTTTAAAAGTGAAGTGATTGGTCTTATAAAACGCGCAGTTGAACTTGAAAAAAAATATGCGTATGATGCGTGTCCGCATGGCTTATTGGGAATCAATGCGCAGCAATTCTGTGAATATGTGGAATATATCGCGGACCGACGACTCGAGCGAATCAATCTGCCAAAAATTTATAACAAAGAAAATCCGTTTCCCTGGATGTCGCAGTCAGTTGACTTAAACAAAGAAAAAAATTTCTTTGAGACCCGCGTCACTGAATATCAGACTGCGGGGGCATTGCAGTGGGAATAGGAATTTTGAGAACGATAATACTTATAACCATTACTCAGTTATAGGATGAATGAATTTATTATCAACGATATCAGAAAAAATCAGAACGCTACGAATTCCCCTAAGAAGAGTAATTGCCGAGGGATTTTATGACTGGCCCGATACCTATGTTGATCGCACAAGAATTGCTCTTCCTGATAACACGAGCAGGATTAATTTTGGGAGCGATCTTGATCTGTATATTCCTGAAGAAAATTGTTTTACAATGCCAAAAAGCGAACAAGAAGTTTTGGGATTAAGAAGACTTACGTCATTTCAGGTACGTTCAATAGTGGTTGAAGATGGAAGAATTTATACTCAAGCCAACCTGAGAGGAAGTCAAGATTGTATACTTGACAATTTTTTAAAATGGGTTCGTGACCAAGGCGGATTTGATAAAGCATACGAATATATCTCTCAATCTCAATGAGTTTCCAAAGAAGTTTCAACGTCTGTGGGCATCTGATGATCCCATTCAGTTAACTTTTGACAAGCTTCTTCGAAAGAAAATAATTTCATATCATCGCCTTCGTGCTGGTGTAGTTTTTCAAATCCTGGAAACTCTGCAACAAACACGTATGCTTCTGATTCTTGATCACTGGGAAGTATAGCCCCGTATTTTTTAAAAAATTTATAGTTAATTAATTTATACTCCAATTCTTCAAAAATTTCCCTGACAACTGCCTGCTCTGGATTTTCTCCTTCTTCAATGCTTCCGCCGAAAAAGCCCCATTGCTCTCCAAACTTACTTATGTTTCTTCGGTCCTGCAAAAGAATTTTTTTATCCGAGGTGTAGAAAATACAAATTGCAACTCTTCGCATTTATTCTATACCCTTTTCTGTATAAAAATTTATATATCTAAGAAAAGACAATACATCATGCCACTTTCAGACAGAACTATAAAAGAGATGATACAAAAAGGATCATTTGCTGTTGAACCGTTTGTGCCTGAAAATGTACAGCCTGCATCAATTGATTTAACACTCGGGAGAGGATTTTTGATTGTTGATTATCACTCGATCACTAACCTGTCTTTAGATGCGCCGGTTCCTTATCGAAAGATTGATGCTGATTCAATTATTATCCCCCCGCATCATTTTCTGCTGGCAACCACGCATGAAAAAATCAAGCTGCCCTCGACTGTTTCAGGAAAAGTTGAAGGAAGGAGCTCGATTGGGAGGCGGGGATTATTTATACAGAACGCAGGATGGATTGATCCGGGCTTTGAAGGAAAAATAACCTTAGAATTATATAATGCAAACGAATCTCCGTTGGAAATAAAATCGGGGAGAAGAATATGCCAATTAATCTTGGAATATACTGATCAGCGTGTTGAAAATCCGTATCGAGGGAAATATCAAGGACAATCAGAAACCGTTGGAAGCAAGGCGCATGAAGATCGGGAGATGACGGAGAAATGAGTTTACGAAAAACTATAGTTCAAAACCTATCTTCTCCACTAAATAAAAATTTAAATATGCATTTCATTATAAAAATTTATTAAATTCTAAAGAATATCACATGAAAATTAAACCAATAGGTGAGCGAATATTGATTAAGCCGATTAAAAAAGAGGAACGGACTTCGGGCGGCATTTATATTCCCGAAGAGGCGCGCGAGGAAAAAAAAGAGGCAATTGTCGAGGAAGTGGGTATTGTGCAGGGCAAAGAACTGCCTCTGAAAAAAGGGGACCGGATTCTTTATGGAGGCTATTCGTCAGATGAATTTGAAATCGGGAAGGAAAAATATTTAATCATAGAATTTAAAGACGTACTGGCGAGGCTGGAGGAATAAATGAAAAAAACATTAGAAGATCGGTTTAATGAAGCGGCTGGCGAGTGGATGGAGCATTGCAGAAAGAACGCTCATCAATCAATCGCATCTTTTTTTTTCTCAGATTGTGATGCTTACAAAAAAATGGTTTCATTGGGAACTGAAGTTCTTCCACTTGTAAGAGATCAATTACAAAAAGAATATGATTTGAATATTGAATATGGAAGACGATTAGATGCAATAAAAATGAGGATATTTGGAACGGAGGATGTAGAGCTTTCAGGAGATAATTATCGTCGCATAAGCAAAGATAAGGAATTTAAAGAGTTAAATAAAAAAGGACCGCTAACAGTTCCTTGGGTTCGTGCTGTTGCAGAAATTATCGGTGAAGACTTTGTAATCCCTGAAGAAATTCGGGGGAGAGTTACTGAAACAGATCAATATACAATTCACTGGCTCGATCAACATGGTTATGGAGTAAATGCTTAACATGAAAAAACTCTTGAATATTATCGGAAGCGCGCTCATCGGATTAAGTGCACTTACAAATGGTTATGCGCAGGAAAAAGCAATTTCCCTTAGCGATTATCCTGATTACTTTGCAGAAACCATCGACGGAGTAGGTTATTTTCTTACAAAACATACGCCAAAAAAATCATCCAAGAGCATTCTTTACCTGAAAGTGACCTCTCCGGGATTATCCGAAAGGCGGGAGATATATTGGGACAATGATAGCGATGGTTTTCCGGAGATTTATGAGGATTATGGAGTTATCTTTGAGTTTGGATCAAAAAAAGAAAAACTTATAGCAAAAAGAAACCATAAAGAAATCACTGCCGAGGATCACAAAAAATATAATGAATATTTAATCATTATTGGAAAAGTAGTCAAAGCGGAAAAAGAAAAACGTTTGAAAGAGCAGGAAAAAGAAAAAAATGATAGGGAGGACAAATAATGCTTCAGTCTTTCGTAGGAGGCTCACACGAATGAGATCACTTACTTTGATGACAATAGTTCTTGGAGCTTCTCTGATGAGTACAGGCAGTTACAAATTTCCCTCACAGAAATTTCAGAAAGCTCCAAGGGTTTTATTTGAACTAGTTATTGACGGCGAGCGCATCACCGCTCTTTACTATGAGGGGAAACATTCACTGGAAGTTGCCAGCAAAACTGCAGATAAAGCCGTTACCAGACGATATTGGGATATTAACAATGATCAATCGCTTGACATATATCTTGAAAATGGAAATTCTCCTGCGCCCTATCATATAATGCGAGGCGACAGACTGCCTGAACCACTTACTGAAAAAGACCAACAAACTTATAAATTCTATTTAGATAAAATTAAACAAGCACAAGGCGGAAATTGAAATGAAAAAACAAACATTGAAGCAAGCACAAGCATATGCTCAAAAAACACAAAGATATACTAAAACTTCTGAATTTGATTCACTTGAGACTGCACTCTCATTATTGACTCTTGCACACTCTAATGATGAGAATAATTTTAGGATGATTATTGATTCATTTAAAACATCCGCTCAAAAAATAGAGCCGAAAGATGATATTGATGAAAGGATGAAAAATAATCCTTTAAGTTATCTTGAATTTTTATGTATAACAGCAGACGGTAATCTTTTTTATCATCATCCTTTTGTTCCTTACCCGGGTGAAAGGCCTATCGGAGAAGTTCAGCAATATTTTAACTCATTATACGGGGGACATTTGATATCATGACATCAAAACAAATTGCATTTGGCGAGCATGCACGCAATGCGCTGATACGAGGTATTGACAAAGTTGCGAATACGGTCAAGGTCACCCTTGGACCGATGGGAAGAAATGTTATTTTAGACAAAAATGGAACGCCACTTGTTTCGAATGATGGGGTAACGATTGCAAAAGATATTGACCTGAAAGACAAGTTTGAAAATATGGGCGCAAAACTGATGAAAGAGATAGCATCAAAATCACAGGATGATGCCGGCGATGGCACGACAACCGCAGTGTTGCTCGGGCAGAGCATGATTAAGGAAGGAATGAAAAATATCACTGCCGGCGCAAATCCTATTGAAATCAAAAAAGGAATTGAGAAAGCTATTGGAGAAATAGTCAAATATCTGAAAGAAAAAAGTGTTCCAGTCAAAGATAAGCAGATGGTATCGCAGGTTGCAACGATTTCCGCGAACAATGATCCGGTCATCGGCAATTTGATAGCAGAAGCGATGGACAGAGTCGGCAACGAAGGAGTCATCACTGTTGAAGACGGGAAAAGCATTGACACTGATTTAGAAGTAGTTGAGGGAATGCAGTTTGACAAAGGATTTATTTCGCCGTACATGGTCACCAACCACGAGAAAATGATTGCAGAACTTGATGAGCCGTATATTTTATTGACTGATAAAAAATTAAACTCTATGAAACAATTAATTCCGATGCTGGAGAAGATAGCACGTGAAGAGAGGCCACTTTTGATAATCGCCGACGATGTTGAAGGAGAGGCGCAGGCTGCCATCATTATCAATTTACTGAAAGGCGCAATCAAAGTATGCGCGGTAAAATCACCCGGATTTGGCGAAGAGCAGAAAGAAATGCTTGAGGATATTGCGGTGCTCACGGGCGGAATAGTGTACAGCGAAGAAAAAGGTATGAAACTGGAAAATTTTGATGATAGTGCACTTGGAAGAGCGCGACGAGTCATTGTGCACAGCGATAAGACAATTATTGTTGATGGAAAGGGTGAGAAAAATGCTATCGAGAAAAGAAAAAAGATTATCGAAACACAGATACAAAACGCCGACGGAGTGTATAAAAAAGAAGAATTAAAAAAACGGCTGGCAAAATTAGGAGGAGGAGTTGCAGTCATTAAAGTCGGTGCGGTAACAGAGACAGAACTGGAAGAGAAAAAAATGAGGATTGATGATGCTTTGAACGCGACAAAGGCGGCGGTACAGGAAGGAGTTGTTGCTGGCGGCGGTGTTGCATTATTTCGAGCCAAGGACATTCTTGAAAGATTAAAACTGGAACGTGATCAGCAGATCGGAAGCACTATTATTAAGCGCGTTCTTGAAGAACCATTGCGACAGCTTGCACGCAATTCCGGAAAAGAAGAAACAGAAGTGATCACCACCATCAAATCAGAAAAAAATGATAATTATGGCTATAATGCAAAGACCGATGTGTTTGAAGATTTATTCAAAGCAGGAGTCATTGACCCGACAAAAGTTGTTCGTGTGTATCTACAGAATGCTGCCTCTATCGCGAACCTCATCCTGACAACAGAAGCACTCGTCACAACCCTGGATGAAAAAGAAAAGAAAGGCGCTGAAGCGATTATCATTTAGTTCTTAGTAATGATTTTAAATGCACAAACCTTAAGAAAGGATGGCTACTGAAAAAAATTCTTCAAGGAAAAATTCCACGCGAAAAAAGTTTCCTGTCTTGATTACAATTGCTATTTTCATAATCATTATTTTTCTTGTTGCACTTTATTTTTTCTTTCCGTTTAAAAAATCTGAGAGCGGGCTGAACAAAAAAGTTATTGAAAATCCTCTAAAAAATATTATTTTGGAGAACACGAATGCTAAAGGAGAAGTGAATATAGACAAAGTTGTTCAGGAGGCAACTGCAGAATTTAATGAAGTGTACATTAATTATATTCTGATTGCGCTTGGCGTAAAAAATTTGCATGCCTCGAGCTTTGGATATGGCAATCCGAAGATAGAACTGCGTATTGATGATGAAATCTGGAGTTCTGAGATTGTCGACGGCAGATTGCATACAAAAAAGCAAGCGACTGATGATGAAGATGCGATTATTTATATGTCAAAAAAAGAAGCGGTGCATGCGCTCCTCTCTTCCAACCTTACTGATTTTATGACAGACTCGGTGAAGTCGGGAAGAACAAGAATAGAGATGATTGCTGATAACACAGAGCTGTTTACCAAAGGGTATCTGAAGATGTATCAGGAATTGGCCGGATGAGCAGATTCATAAAATTTCCATAGACTGTGCATATTAGAAAAAGTCCTCATTTTTTTTGGTATTTCCTGTGTTGCATTTTCTCTAAAAATCTGGTAGCTATCTTCTCCAGCGACTAAATAAACAAGATCACTTGTTGTGTCTAATCTGACTTTTCTTTCTCCACACATCAGAATAAAAGCAGGATATCCCTGACTAAATCCTATGATACCCTCGGTCGGAGTAATAACGAGCGTATCGCATATAATTGATAAATTTCTTTTTTGTAAACGAGAGAGATTTGTATATTCTTTTATTTCAAATGACATTGGGTATCCAATAGAAGATGATTTAAATAATTATTCTTTCAAAATCTTCATCAAAACCACGCAACGGAATTTTGTTACTAATTGGTTAATTTTTTTGACAGAAAGATTTATAAGCTATTATACAGCTTAATATATAGTTTTGAGAAGTATGATTGATTTATACTTCTCAATCGCAGAATTTTTTCTGCGTAATTAAATCCCTTCAAAGCACATGAAAGACAATTTTGACATATTTTTTAGAAGAAAGCCGGCTTTAATGCTTGTGGCTTTAAAAAAAATGTCTAAAGCACGATATGGTTCTTTGTTAGCAAAAGAAGTTGACTGCACCTATTCTCACGCGGTGAAAATATTGCAGACACTCGAAGATCTTGGCTTAGTTTTGTTCGAAAAAAAAGGACGAATAAAACTGATAAAGCTAACAAAAAAAGGTGAAGAGATAGCTGAGAACATAGATTCCATTCGAAGACAATTAGTTTAATTTTTTTACGCTTTAGACAAAAGAGGGGTGGTTTTATTTTTTTATATAT
>JBDKJQ010000002.1:0-6972 GCA_039796495.1 archaeon
GATATAATGTTGATGCAAATTCCAATTTACAGGGATGGAAATGGAATAGCGTAGATGCAGGATCAAATTCATTAAGAACGCTTCAATACGGAGAAAGTGGACCAAGAGTGGCAATGGATATCACAAAAGGATATCAAGTGACTTTTAATCAGGGAAGCGCAATCGTTACTAATACTCAAACAGGGTATTCTATGGCTATCAAAGGAAATATGATTTGGACTCCGGTCTCTGATCCTGCCTTTGGCGCACCAGCAGGACCTCGATCTGCTCCATCAGCAGGTTTTTCCGACGGTGGTGGAGGCGGAGGAGGCTCAGGCGGAGGCGGAGGAGGAAGCGGAGGAATTGAAGAAGCATTCCAGCAGGCAATGTCATTAGCACAACAGGCAGCGCAATTATTAGGACCACTCGCAGAATCGTTAAAATCAAATGGCAAGGGAAAAACATCAACGTCTGAAAACAGCAACGGAGGAACAACAACCACGCTTGAAGACGACGCAGCAATCGCATTAACCGATGAAGAAAAAGAAAAATTACTGGCAATGCAAAATGACCCGAATCAGCCGGCAACAATTGAAACAAACCCAAAAGAAAACGAGATTGAGATAACAAATGCAGATGTAATCGTTCCCGAACAACTCGCAGCAGAAGTAGATGAGCAGACAACTTTAGAATTAAATGGCATCGACGGCAACGATCCATCAAATCCCCCGTTATCTTCATCAAGCTCATTAAATCTAGGAACCATTGCCGCAATCATTTCAATCACCACCTCTGCAATTGAAGAGGTTGAGAAGGTCAATTTCGGCCAGCACATTCAATTGTCTGAGCACGATCTTGATGTTTCAGGAAGAGATCTTAACGTGTATGCATTGAAAACATTCAACGATGTAAAGGCGGGCGGGCAAAATATAAAAATTCACTCAGGAGATATTGAAGTAAAAATCGAGGGACAAAAAATTCTTTACCCAAGACTCATAAAAAAAGCGCCGTATGGATTCGCCACAGTTTCAAACAAACTTGACAGAGACAATCAATTCCGCCTGCAGCACTACACAGACAAAAAAGGAATCTTCTTTGACAAAGACGGCATTGTATCCGTCGGAGACATAACAACAAAGCACCCAACAAAAAATTTAGTGATCTCTCAAATACGAAAAGAGATGTGGTAACATTAATAACTCAACAAATTCTCAGGCGAGGCAATATCCTCATCATTATCTAATCGAGCCATATCACTCACGCGATCACCCTGATTCAACTTGATGATGCGCACGCCGCTTGTTGCGCGTCCCATCACTCTGAAATCTTTCACGCGCGTTCTGATGACAATGCCTTTAATCGTTGATACAACAAAATTATCTTTGTCATCCGCAGTAATACTCGTCACAACGTCTCCCGTTTTTTCATTGACTTTCAAATTAATCACTCCTTTTCCTGCTCTGCCGGTCAGACGATAATCCTCAATCGTGCTTCGCTTGCCAAATCCTTTTTCAGTGATCGTAAGAATAGATACATTTTTATCAACGACAATCTCAGTGCTGACAACTTCGTCTTTATCGTCTAGTTTTATGCCCGTAACTCCATAGCTTGCTCTGCCCATGTCTCTTACTTCATCAGAATTAAATCGAATCGCCTGGCCTTTTTTCGTGATGAGCATGACTTCCTGCTTGTCCACAATTTTCTTCACATCAACAACCGCATCGCTGTTATCTTCCGGCAGATTAATAATGCGAACACCGGTCGAGCGAGGCTTTGAAAACATCTCAAGCTTAATTTTTTTCACCTGCCCCTTTCTTGTCGCAATAAATAGATAATCTTTAAAATCTTTCAATGCAATGACATTCGCAATTTTATCATCGCGTATATTCAGTAGATTCACGATTGCCTGACCCTTCCCTTGTCGCTGCATTTCAGGAACCTGATACGCTTTCAACCAGAATACTCTGCCCCGTTCAGTAAACAGCAATAAATAATCATGTGTCGAACAGCTGATTAATTGCTTGACAAAATCTTCCGAGGATAATTCAGCGCCGATAACCCCCTTGCCCCCGCGCTTCTGCTCGCTATACGCCAAAAACGGCATACGCTTGATATATCCTTTTTGCGTCACCGTTATGACAACGTCTTTTTTCTGGACCAGGTCCTTTTCCTGAATCTCCTTCACGGATTTTATGATATGACTTCGTCGTTCATCCCCATAATTTTTTTTCAGTTCAGTTAATTCTCTTTTAATTATCTTATAAATTTCTTTTTCATCTCCTAAGATTTTTTTCAGTTCAGAAATCAGTTCAATCAATTCTTTTTCCTCTTTCTTTAATTTGTCTCTTTCTAAAGCAGTAAGCTGTTTCAAAGTTATTTCTAAGATTGCTTCAGCCTGTTTCTTGCTCAGCTTGAATTTTTTCTGTAATGCCTCGCTGGCTTCGAGAGCACCCTCGCTTTTCTTTATAGTCTCAATAATCGAATCAAGATCCCGCAATGCCAGTAGTAATCCTTCAACAATATGCAGTCGATCTTCCGCTTTATGCAGGTCAAACTCAGTCCGTTTTCGAATAATTTTCCGTCGATAACTTACATATGAGTCAAGCATTTTCCGTAAAGTAAACGTCTGAGGAATGCCATTCTCTAATGCGACAAGCACCGCATCAAACCGATTTTGCAATTTTGTTGCCTTGTACAGCATGTTAATGGTAAATTGTGGATTTGCGCCTTTTTTCAATTCCAACACGATTCTGATCTCACCTTTCGCGCTTTCATCTCGAATATCGCTCACATCCAATAATCTCTTTTCTCCCACTAATTCAGCAATTTGCTTGATTAAATCAGACTTGTTAATTTGGTAGGGAATTTCAGTGATCACGATCTGATCTCGCTCTTTTTTGTTTTCTGTTTTTACCTTTCCTCGAATAATAAAACTTGCTTTTCCAGTTTCATAGAGTTCCTTCAATGTTTCACTGACAATTTGTCCTCCGGTGGGAAAATCAGGGCCTTTGACAATCTCCATCAGTTCCTCACTTGTAAGAGAGGGCTTATCAATAATCTCACTAATGGCATCACACACTTCATTCAGGTTATGCGGAGGAATATTAGTCGTCATGCCGACGGCAATACCTGATGAGCCATTAATCAACAAGTTAGGAAGTTTTCCGGGAAGCACAGTCGGCTCTTCAATAGAATTGTCAAAATTAGGAATAAATGGTACCGTCTCTTTATCAATATCCTGCAATAGTTCAGTAGAAATTTTTTCCAATTTTGCTTCAGTGTATCGTTGCGCACCTGCGTTATCTCCATCAATGCTGCCAAAATTTCCCTGTCCATGAATCAAGGGGTATCGCAATGAAAAATTTTGTGCCATCCGAACCAATGAATCATAGATTGCCATATCTCCATGCGGATGAAACTGTCCCATGACATTTCCGACGATTCGTGCACATTTTCTCGTCATGCCTTTTTCAAGTCCCATCAGTTTCATCGCGTACAAAATTCGTCGGTGGACAGGTTTCAGTCCATCCTCAACACTCGGCAATGCTCGAGCCATGATGACACTCATCGCATAATTAATGTACGCACGCTTCATCTCACTTGAGATTTCTATTTTCAATTCACGATTCTCATCCAAATCTTTCAGATTAAGTATGTCTTTTTCCAGATGCTCAATCTCGCTTTCATCAGCACCCCCTTCAGCACCTTCCGCTTCATCATCAGGAGTAGTTTCCTCATCCTCTGCCATTTATACATCCACCTCAGCAATATTTGCATTTAATTCTATAAATTTCCGTCGAGGACCAACTGCATCCCCCATTAACATAGAAAACGTCTCATCAGCAAGCACAGCATCTTCTATAGAAACTTTTTTCAAAATTCGTTTAGCAGGATCCATAGTGGTATCCCATAATTGTTCAGGATTCATCTCAGACAGACCTTTGAAGCGAGTCACGTCAGCCTTGCCAACTTGCTCCAGAATTTTTTTCAATTCCTCGTCTGTATAGACATAATAATCTTTTTTCTTTCTGATTCGATACAACGGAGGCAGCGCAACATAAATATGACCAGTTTCAATGAGCTGTGGCATGTACCGGAAGAAAAAAGTTAACAAAAGCGTCGTAATGTGTTGTCCATCAACATCAGCATCACTGAGTATAATAATTTTATGATATCGTAATTTTGAGATATCAAAATTTTCTTTCACCCCGCTCCCTACTGCAGTGATTAAATTAACAATTTCTTCCGATGAAAATGCTTTCGTCGGCGAAGATTTTTCAACATTCAATACTTTTCCTTTCAAGGGCAAAATAGCCTGAAATTCCTTGTCTCGTCCCATTTTCGAACTGCCAGCAGCACTATCTCCCTCAACAATATACAATTCTGTTTTCTCAAATTTTTTGCTTGAGCAATCAGCAAGTTTTCCCGGCAAACCGCTTAAACCTCCGATAGATTTTCTGCGAACAAGATCTCTCGCTTTTTTTGCAGCCTCACGCGCTTTTGCGCTTGTTACAACTTTCTGCGCAATTTTATTCGCGATACTAGGATTTTCTTCCAAAAACTCGCTCAAGAAAACATACACCATCGAATCAACAATACCTTTCATTTCACTATTTCCTAACTTGGTTTTCGTCTGTCCTTCAAACTGTGGCTCACGCATCTTCACATTAATGACTGCAGTCAATCCTTCCCGCGTATCGTCACCTGTAAGCTTTTCATTTTTGAGCATGCCTTTTTTTGTAATATAATCATTAATCGCACGCGTCAACGCCGTCTTAAATCCCGAAACATGCGTTCCTCCCTCCGTCGTATTGATCGTGTTCACAAAACCAAAAATATTCTCGTTATACCCTTCAATGTACTGGATCGCAACTTCAATCGTATTGACATCTTCTTTCTTCATAAAATAAACCGGTTTATGCAAAATTGTTTTTGATTTGTTGATGTGCTCTAAGAATTCCCGCAATCCTCCGGTGTAATGAAACTCTTCTTTCTTCTCGGATTTTTCATCTTCTAAAATTATTTTAACCGGATTGAGAAACGCAATTTCCTGCAGGCGTTTTTTTAAAACCGCAAAGTCAAATTCAACTGTTGAAAAAATATCTTCATCAGGATAAAAAATAATTTCAGTCCCCGTTTCATCCTTGTCACACCTGCCGACAACAATTACTTTCGTCTGCGGATTACCGATTTTGTATTCCTGCTGGAAAATTTTGCCGTCTCGTTTGACAATCGCAATGAGTTTTTTCGACAATGCATTCACAACACTCACGCCAACTCCGTGTAATCCTCCAGAGATCTGATAAACATCTTTTTCAAACTTGCCTCCTGCATGCAATTTTGTTAACGCAACTTCCATTGCAGAAACTTTATACGTTGGATGCGGATCAGTCGGAATGCCACGCCCTTTATCAACAACACTAACACTTCCATCTTTTCGTATAGTCACAATAACAAGGTTACCATGGCCCGCCATTGCTTCATCAATAGAATTATCAACAACCTCATACACCAAGTGATGCAATCCATCCTTGCCCGTGCCTCCGATATACATTGCAGGACGTTTGCGAACTCCTTCAAGTCCTTCCAATACTTTGATGTTTTCTGCTTTATAGTTATTGTCCGCCATATAATTAACACTCTTTGTATATTCGTAGAACCTCAGTCCTTATAACTAAAGCAAATTTCACTTTAAAAACCTTCTCCTCTCATTTTTGTGGTTTTATCGACGGTAAATAAGAATTATAATTTACGCTTTCTTCTCGCCGTTTTCCAGAGCAGTTATCTCGCCATGCTTTCCTTTTCGCACCCAGTTAACTTTTTTCGGATCCCGCTTCATCGCCGCATTTTTCCTGCATTTGCTTGAGCAATAATAGACAGTCTTTGAATCAATAGTGAACACCGTTAATCCTTCATGCACCGAATAATTTTTTTTGCAATAAGTACAGGTTGGCATTTTATTTATCCACTCCTCTGAAAGTTTTTTCTAGTCCTCTTATTTTCAGCCTCTTATCTTCTTTTTGAATTTCACTTTGTTTTTGATAGTTTTGATAACCGTCTCTAATTCTGCCATACATCTCGATTCTGTATTGTGTCCCTCCATATTTTTTAAACATCTTAAAAATTCCCCTTCCCAACATTGGATTTAATTCGTCGCGCTTCAATTTGTGTCTCTCGTAATAATAAAATATCCTTTTTTCGAACAGGACCTTTAACATTGCGTCGCATAACTTTTCCTTTGTCATATCCCTGCAAAATTCTGCATTTCACCTGCGTGACTTCTCCTTTTGCGCCGGTTCTTCCTAATATTCCCTCAACAACAGCAGGTACAGCACTCTCTGTTAATAAGCCTTCAGCTTCTTTCGATGCGGATCCCGCACTCTGTGTTTCTTTCTTTGGTTGCTTTTTATCTGCCATAATAATTCCTTTCAATAAATTTCAAAAATTTTATTTTTTTCGTTTAAACGCTTCGATGTCTTTGTCAGCATCACCGGAATTGATAACAGCAACACTTGAACAACTCACCGCAAGTCCTGCAGCAATGCCAAGTTTTTCTTTCTTGTCAGCTTCTCCAAAAGGAATATTCTTTTCCTTGCATAAAATAGGCAAGTGCTGAATAATTTCTTTCGGACTCACGTCGCCTGCGTAGGCAACAAATTTTGCAGTTCCCCGCTCAATTGCTTTCGTCACTTCGTTGGTGCCTTTTTCAATTTTTCCGGTTTTTCGCGCTTTTTCTATAATCTCATATACAGAAACCATTTTTGTAAGTTTCCTCCACAGTACAACAACAATAGTGAGGCAGAAAATTGTCCCTCCCTAACTATAGGTCATTGGTTAGTTCTCCTAAAAAAAGCGAGTATATAAATCTTTTTACTCAAAAAAAATTTATTTCCTCCACTTCACTTCAACGTCATCCGTCCGTTCGCGCGGATCAATGTCAATCTTTGAAAAGTCTTTCAGCATAACAAAAATCCCCGCACGAAACATGATTTC
>JBDKJQ010000003.1:0-13236 GCA_039796495.1 archaeon
CGTTTCAATCACAGAAACGACAATATTTATAATCTATTAAGAAATATTTGTATAAGGAGGTCAGTTTAGTGCTGAATTGCACTAATCACCTAGATCTTTTATAATCATCAAGGGTATAAAAAAAGTTGAAGGTAGTTATTAATTTCGCACCGGCAAAGATAGTATAAGGCTGACCAGTACATGCAGCTATTGCAACCGGTTTATTTCTTAGAGTTTGGTGTTTTCCATTGAACAGGCGCATTCCTCCAATAGCTGCACTCGAAAAAGAGGTCACATTGCCAAAATCAAGACAGTAATCAGAATCTAAATCACCTTCTGATGTATCAGGATTTAAATAACTCATTAAAGACATTTTTAGTTGAGCTATAATGTCTTCGCTAATAATAATTGGAGGAATAATGCGCAGAACAGTCGAACGATTACCATTAACTTCGTATCGATCTTCAACTCCCACAAGTTGTTGCAGTCCTTCTGGCATAGAGAATATACAACTAAGATATTTATAACTCTTGTGATAGCATGGCTCTGTCCGGAGTTAATAGTTTTTATCAAAAAATAACAAAACTTTGTCGAACTTGCTTCGTAAGGTTTTGCAAATTATATTTGTCTGGCTTAAAACAGAACAAAGCTGATAGCATTCAGCCAGCCCATCCTTTAATTTTATAAACTGAGAAATACTGTAGTCTCCATGAGTGATATACAGAAACTGATTGAATCATTGAGCCCTCTTGAAAGAAAGATTATTCCATTCATACAGGAAAAAGAAGTTGAAAAAATCGGTGAAAAATCAGGACTGGACAAGACATCAGTACTGCGTGCATTGGATTTTCTGGCAAATAAAAATATTCTCACTATCACAACAAAAGAAGAAACATGGGTAGAACAGGGAGCGAATGGAATAGTATACACAAAAAAAGGCCTTCCGGAAAGAAAACTAATCAATCTGATTGCAGAAAAAAAATCTATCTCCCTCAAAGACGCTACAAAACTCTCAGGACTTGATGACAACGAGTTTAAGGTTTCTCTCGGTGTATTAAAGAAAAAAGCGCTCATCACGCTTACTGACGGCAACCTGCTCTTGTCAGGAACAAAAGAAGAGCTGCAGCATCAAACCCTGGAAGAAAAATTCTTACAAAAACTGCCAAAAAAACTTTCAGAATTAAGTGCAGAGGAAAAATATGCCCTTGAAAATTTAAAGAACAGAAAAAATATCATAGAAGTTGTTAATAAAAAGCAAATCATTATCACTATCACCGCTCTGGGAGAAAGAATAACAAAAGAAAAGCTTGGAAAAGAAGAGCTGCTGGAAGCGCTCACGCCAGAGTTGCTGCAATCAAATGCCTGGAAAGAGAAAAAATTCAGAAGATATACTATTACCGCACCGGTGCCAAAAATAAACGGTGGGAAAAGGCATTTTGTGAATCAGGCAGTTGACTACGCAAAAAAAATCTGGTTGGAAATGGGATTTAAGGAGATGACCGGCAAGATGGTCCAGTCTTCGTTCTGGAATTTTGATGCACTTTTCACCGCGCAAGATCATCCGGTAAGGGAGATGCAGGATACTTTTTTTATCAAGGGGAAAAAAGCAACCTTATCGGATAAAAAATCATTGAATGAAGTAAAAAAAGCACATGAAGGAAAAATTAAAGGAAGTAAAGGCTGGCAATATGAATGGAAAGAGAATGATGCACAAAAAGTTGTTTTAAGAACACACACCACCTGCTTGTCTGTCCAAACCTTAAAAAAAATTGCAGAAAAAAAAGAATTTCCCGCAAAATATTTTGCACTGGGAAAATGCTTCAGAAACGAAACAATTGACTGGAGTCATAGTTTCGAATTCAATCAAACTGAAGGGATTGTCGTCGATGAAAACGCAAATTTCAAGCAGCTATTGGGGTATCTAACTGAATTTTTCAGCAAGATGGGTTACAAAAAAATCAGAATTAGGCCAGGCTATTTCCCTTACACCGAACCAAGCCTGGAAATTGACGTCTATCATCCATTTCATAAAAAATGGGTTGAATTAGGCGGTGCAGGCATGTTTCGACCAGAAGTTACTATTCCGATATTCGGAAAACACATTCCAGTGTTGGCCTGGGGTCCGGGCTTTGACCGCATCATCATGGAATTCTTTAAGATAACAGATCTAAGGGACATGTACAAGAATGATCTCACACTCTCAAGAGAAATGAAAATCTGGAACAAATGAAACTAACATGACCATTCTTACTCTCGACAAAAAAGAACTTGAAAAAAAAATCGGAAAAGTTGACGAAAAGATGCAAGACCGAATAACCATGTTCGGAACGCCGATTGAATACGTCAATGACACTGAAGTTGCTATTGAGGTTTTTCCAAACCGTCCTGATGTACTTTCATTGCATGGTTTCTTACGATCATTTCTCCCGTTCATAGGAAAAAAAGTGAACGCAAAATACCAGGTAGGAAAATCTTCACAATATAAAGTTATTATAGATAAATCCGTAAAAAAAGTCAGACCGTATACCTCATGCGCAGTTATAAAAGGAATCAGGTTTACAGAAGAAAATATAAAGGAAGTTATTGACATCCAGGAAAAATTGCACGGCAGTTACGGCAGGAACCGCAAAAAACTTGCAATAGGAGTATATCCGCTCGAGCAAATAAAGTTTCCCGTGACATTTTTAGCAAAAAAACCTGAAGACATCCTCTTTCAACCATTAGAATCTCCAAAAAAAATGAATGGAAGGCAGATTCTATCAATGCATCCAAAGGGAAGAGAATACGGTCATCTATTGGAAGATGCACAGGTTTTTCCAATTTTTCAAGATACGAATAAAGAGATTCTGAGCATGCCACCGATTATCAACTCAGAAAAAACAGGAAAAATTTCAGAAAAGACAAAAGATATTTTTGTCGAATGTTCTGGATTTAATAAGCAATATCTTGACAAAACACTCGCAATGATTGTAACCACACTCGCAGATATGGGAGGAAAAATTCATCAGGTGCAGATCCTAGACAAGGCAGAAAATAAAAAATATAATTCGCCGGACCTTCAGCCTGAAAAAAAAGAGTTCTCCATCGATTTTTTAAACAAGAATCTGGGAACAAATTTTTCAGAAAAAGAAATAAAAAAATTGTTGGAAAAGATGAGAATAACAACCGTGAAAGAGAAAAAGAAAACCTATGGACTCATTCCTTCCTATCGAACCGACATACTGCATGAAATTGATCTTGCAGAAGAGCTTGCAATTGCATATGGCTATGAAAATTTTAAGCCGGAAATTCCGCATATAGGGACAATAGGAGAAGAACAGCCACTAGCCATTACAAAAAGAAAAATTGCCGAGATTTTAATTGGCGCAGGATTATTGGAAACTTCAAGTTACCATCTCTCAACCAAAGAAAAACAGTTTGATCTATTGAACATCTCATCAGAAAAAAAATTGATTGAGGTTGTGGATTCAAAAACTGAACGGGCAATATTAAGAAATTCATTGCTTGCAAACAGCATCCAAATTTTGAAGGAGAATACCGACGCTGCCTATCCCCAAAAGATATTTGAGCTGGGAAGGATTTTCACAAATAACTCCAACGAAGAAACAGGCATCACTGAAAAAGAAATGCTCTGTATTTCCTTGTGTCATGAAAAAGCTAACTTCACGGAGATAAAACAGGTCTTGGACTATCTGATGAAGCTGCTTGATAAAACCTACGAAATCAATGAGGCAACTCATCCTGCATACATCGACGGCAGATGTGGAGAGATCATCGTGAACAAAAAATCAATCGGATATATAGGAGAAATCCATCCTTCAGTATTGAAAAACAATAAAATAGGCATACCCACTGCATGCCTGGAAATAGAGATTGATTGGTTGATCTAAAAAAGTCTATTCTTAAAAAACTACCCAAAATAACTTACCTTGTTGTTTTTTATTTCAGCCGCAACTCTGCCGTTCATCAGGTGATGGATTATTTTTATCAGTTCTTTTTTTATCTGTTTATCAAAGACCTCAAATATTTTTTTGATGAAATGCGCTTCTTTCTCTTCTGAGTATTCAAGATCAAGCAGCAAATTTTCAGTTTCAATATCACCAAACGTCTCGTACATCTGAGAGAGAGTTTCTTTGTCACTTGACTCCAATTTTTTTATTTTTTTATAGAAAAAAACAGGCGTTGACGTAGGATTCAGCATGACGTCGACAAATCGCAGATAGCCGGAAATTTTTTCCATAAGAGTCCTTCGAATTTTCCTCAAAAAGAATTCAGTATCAGGGGTCATTTCCTCAATATCAAAAAGTTCATTGAGTGAAGTGAAGTCAGGCAAATTATATTTTTTTGCCAGCGGCTTATACTCTTCTTTGAGCTGTTCAATGTTATTGCATTCATCTTCTTTTTTTACCATAAGTTTGTTACATAAATTTTGTTTATAAAGTTAATTAAATAGCATCATAACCTTTCTTTTTGTCATAATAAGTAGTAAGATACATTTAAATAAAAAAAATAATTAGGAAGAATATGAAAAACGGTAAAGCGCAATTGTCAACTGCTGCTGCAGTTATTTTGATTGTGATAGTGCTTATACTTGCTGCTATTGCGGTGACTGTTATTATTGTGAAGCCTTCCTTACTATTGAATGTTCCTGATTACGATCGGACAAGCTATGAACGACAATTTCAATATAGATTACAGGTTTCTGATTACGAAGATACAAATGATGACGAAGATGACTTCACATGCAATCCTCCCTATATACAAATGGGGATGAATTGCTGCCTTGACAAGGATTACAACGGCATCTGCGACAGCGACGAAGAAACAGAAATTGACTATGGTAATCGCTGTGATTATCCCTATAAAGATATCGGAAGCAAATGCTGTATTGATGAAAACAGAAATAACATCTGTGATTCAGATGAGCAGTATTATGATGACGAAGATGAAGACGATGCATATATCTCAAGTCCCTTCTCAGTCTATGATTATGATATCAACAGTGATGAAATAGTCCTCTGGATAAAGAATAAAGATGACAAAACAGTTACTATAACCAGAATTGAAATCGAGGACTGCGACGATTATAATGATGAGACAATGCTTGAAGAGGATGAACGAGAACGATTCGAGTTTGACTGCGACAGAGATTCAAACTTTGACCGGGATATTTTAGTAACCTACACAGTCGAAGGCTCAGATGAAGAAGAGACTGCCAGAGGCAATGTTGAGAGAAACGATTACAATTACGGATACGATTATTGATTAAAGCTATGGTAATCATCTAAATTCTTAAAAATCAATTTTTATTTGTAACCGTATGAGAACGTACTCACAGGATTTTTCTGAGAGGGCAATGGACGTTTTAGTAATGCTGAATCAGCCGACTTATAGAGATATATTATTACAGCGTTCCGAATCTATTGGCCCTGTGGGTACCTACTTTGAAACTATCCTCCGGCAAAGAAAGTTTTCAATGGAAGTATTAAGAAAGCTGTTAAGACAAGAACTATACGGAGTTGCAGGAGTTTATTTTGAAAACTTTGATGGAACTCATTCTGCAGCATTTGTTTCTGACACAGTCAATGAAGCAAAAATTTCCTCGATTCGTGATAAGGGGTATAAGCCGCTATTTCCTACAAATGGAGCATTGTATCAGGCTAAAAACAAAAAAGTTTCACGGCAAAGGGGACTCTATATCTCTCCTGCTACGCAGAAAGAATTAGAACGCGCAGTTGATGACGAGGATTACCGTTTTACAAAAGAAATTGAGGAACATTCATTACCAGTTTTAGAATATATTTTCGAGCGATCACTTGCATTGCGAAAGAAACATGGAGAAAAATGGTATCCTAAATTTTCTGATGTATCAATTGCACGAGATTTAAAGCAGGAGGAGCGTGTTGTTACCGTTGCTACCGAAAATCTAACCGGTATTCTCTGTGAAAATTATCAGATCATTTGTTGCCGTCCCTGGAGAAAACGATTTTTTCTACCAAGCTCCAAATTTGAATCAGTGAAGGAGATATTGAAATAGGTTTGTGCATAATTTCCAAAGATAAAAAGCCACGGCCGAGGATTGAACTCGGGACCTCGTCCTTACCAAGGACGCGCTCTAACCAGACTGAGCTACCGCGGCATACTTATTGAATAAAGAATTAGTTTAAAAAACTTCTGAATTACTCAAACCTCAGATTATGCCGCTGTATCAGGTATCCATTCCATCTTGACAACAGAGCCGACAACGCTTCTGCTGTTATCAACAAGCGTGACAATCCAGAAAAGATATTTCTCAAAAAAGATGTGGGCATTCTCCCAGCTGTTCAGAGCGATACTGTCCTCAGAAATGATATAAAATGCCCCCAGCAAAAGGAATAAAGCGATAAAAACTGCAATTTTCATATTCATTTACCTCTTTATCTCCTGGAAAAACTTGAATTAGTTGCCTTCCAGTCCATCTCAACCGCTTTTCCCGCCAGGGATTTTAAGTTGTGAAATCCATTCGCCAGCCAGCCCATATAAACTTTTATTGCCGCAAACACGCCTTCTGAAGTTGACAAATCAAAGCTGTTCTTATCCGATATGAACACAATGCTCGTGTAAAAAAACAGCGCAAAGAAAATAAGCAGCAGGATAAAAAACCGGTGCTTAAGATCATTCATCTTTATCACCGTAAATCCGACAATTGCCAGTATGACAATAACAATCCAGTGTATGCCTAACATGATTCCTCTTTCCTCATTTTCATAAGAAGAATTACTATAAAAAGATTTGTTTTAGCGTATCGCCTTCACTCCTTCCATGATCACAAATCCAAAAAAAGCAAGACCAATAATATACATCCAGTCCAAAAATGTAAGGGGAGTAAACTGGAACACGAGATTAAGCGGAGAATAGACTGCAATTACCTGAAGCAACAATGAAAAGCCAACTGCTAAAAACAAATAATTATTTGCAGGAGAGGTGAAAACAGATTTTTCAGACTTGGAGTTAAAGACAAGAAACATCTGAAAAACAACGGCAGAAGTGACCGCCAATGTCCGTGCCCGCTCAATAGTTTGGAGCGCGCTTAAAAAAAATACAAAACTAATAAGGGTAGCAAGCAGGCCTCCTAAAAAAATAAATTTTTTTATGCCGTTCATCAATTCGTGCTTCGAAGGCCCTCTTCTCATGATATCTTTCTCGCTTGCTTCATTGCTTAACGCAAGTGCCGGAAAACTGTCAGTGATTAGGTTTATCCATAATACATGCAAGGGAAGAAGGGGCAACAGTGTAGGATCCCGAAAAAGAAGCATGACAAGTAGCACGAGCGCAATCTCAGAAAAGTTTGTCGCAAATAAATATTTGATAAATTTTTTCGTATTATCATAAATAGTTCTTCCTTCTTTTACCCCGCGAACAATCGAATAAAAATTATCGTCGGTGATGACAATATCAGAGGCGTCTTTTGCGACATCAGTGCCCCGCCCCCCCATTGCAATACCTATGTCAGCGCGCTTTAATGCAAGCGCATCATTCACGCCATCACCGGTCATGGCAACAATTTCATTTTTCTGTTTTAAAATATTAATGATGCGTAATTTGTCCTGCGGCGAAATGCGCGAGAAAATCGCAACATGACCCATCTGGCGAAAAAGCTCTCGATCACTGATTTTTTCCAGCTCAGTTGCATCAATTAAGTTTCCTTCAAGTCCTATCTGCCGCGCAATAGCATGGGCAGTGAGTGCAGAATCGCCGGTTATCATAATGACTTTAATGCCCGCTTCCTTGCACACTTGCAAGGCAAGTTTCACTTCTTTGCGTGGCGGATCAATCATCCCCTGAAATCCCGCAAACACAAGCTGAGTTTCAGCATCGTCCTGGGTTATAGAAGTAGACTCAGAAAAATCTCTATACGCGAAGGCCAATACGCGCAGTCCTTTTTTCCCCATCGCTTCATATATCGCATGCAGGCGAGCACGGTCTTTTGTATCAATTTTTATTTTTCTCCCGTCAATCAGTTCATGACTACAGCGCTCAATAATTTTTTCCGGCGCTCCTTTCACATAGCTCACTGTTTTTTTCCCCGACTTTCTTACAACAGCCATCATTTTCCGCTCAGAACTGAATGCAAACTCTTTTATTTTTGGCTGCTGTTGCGTCAATTCCCGCTTGTCAATAAAATTGTGCTGTGCAGATTTGATCAATGCAATCTCCGTCGGATCTCCGACAAAATAATCTCCTTCTTCATGCGTCTCGATCCGTGCCTTGTTGCATAATACTCCTATTTCAAGCAGTTTTTCTTTTTCTTTCAGGGGATTGAATTTCCCATTAGTATAAATTGCGGCAACTTCCATCACGCCTTCAGTCAAGGTACCTGTCTTATCAGTGCAAATGACCGTGACTCTTCCAAGGGTTTCTGCTGCAGGTAGTTTTCGCACCAGTACGTGTTTTTGTATCATGCGTCTCGTTGCAAACGCGAGTCCCAGTGAGATAACTGCAGGCAAACCTTCAGGAATTGCAGATACTGCCAGGCTCACCGCAACCAAAAATGAATGAAATAAAGATGCACCAAGAAAAAGTAAGAATAAGACAATAATTGCAGAAATAAAAATAATAAAAATCCCAATTTTCTTTGCAAAGTTGTCCAATTTTTCCTTGAACGGATTTTTATCCGGTTGAATATGTTGTACAAGACCAGAAATCGTTCCCAATTCAGTGTTCATGCCAGTTGCAACAACAATGGCTTTCCCATTTCCAGAAATAACACTCGTTCCCTGATAAAGCATGTTGGCTCGTTCAGCCAATACAGTATTTTTTTGTATTGATAAGGCAGTTTTATCGACGGGAACACTCTCGCCAGTAAGTGAAGACTCATTTATCCGCAGACCATTTGACTCAAACACGCGCGCATCCGCAGGTACACGATCTCCTTCTCCTAACAAAATAACATCACCAACAACAAGTCTTTCAGCGGCTATTTGGATCACTCTTCCATGACGCACGACATGAACATGCGCAACCATCATGCGCTTCAAATCCTGAATTGCTCTTTCTGCCTTATACTCCTGAAAAAATCCTAAACCTGCATTTAAAAAAATAATTGCAAAGATCGCAATAGCATCAATCATGGATTTCATGAAAAAAGCAATTCCTGCCGCAATAATCAAAAGCAAAATAAGAAATGATTGGAACTGCACCAGAAAAACGCGCACCGCACTAAAATTGCTGGTGCTCGTAAGTTTGTTCTCTCCGAATTTTTTCAGGCGCGCGTCAGCTTCATGAGTAGCAAGTCCTTCTCGGGAAGAACCTGTCTTTTCAAACACCTCTTTTGCAGACAGCGCATGCCAATCCATAATTTGTATAACAAAAAGAAGTTTATAAAATAGTTCGTCCAAGCGTAAAAATAAATATCATTGGAGTAAAAAATACCAAAACTTTTTTTTACCCACAGAGCACCTAAATATTAAAAAAATAAAAATAAAAAAATTATCGTAATTTCTCAACGATTGCGAGCACTACACTCAGCAGCGTGAGTATGATAACAACCCATCCGGCAACTTCAGCAACCATCATGCCCCCAAGCAATCGCGGTAATGATAAAGTTCCATTAGTCATCGCAAATCCAACAGAAAGTGAAACAATGACACCCGTGAGCCACACCGCAAGATTGACTAAAGCAGCAACACTTGCACTATTTTTCTTAGCCATATAACCTCCTTTCCATTCAAAAGAAAATCAAGATTATAAATCTTGTGTTCTATATATCTTAAAATATATATTGGCAGTCATAATAAAATTAATAAGCGTCTTTTCTTTTTTCCAAGAATGGGGTTTGATGATCACGATATTGCAATAATTAAAGATAGGATCTCAATCGAGGATCTTGTGGGTCGCTCTATTCAATTAGTAAAAAGGGGAAAGTTCTATCTTGGATTATGTCCGTGGCACGACGATACAAGGCCAAGCTTGCAGGTGAATCCAGAGCGAGGCTCCTGGAAATGCTGGGTATGCAATGTTGGCGGAGATGCGCTCAGTTTTTTGGAAAAACAACACGGGCTTACCTTTCCAGAAGCATTACGAATAGCAGCGGAAAGTATTGGCTATACATTAAATCTAAGTCCGCAGGAGGAAAAAAGATTTTCTGATCGTGCAGCGCTCTATAAAATTCTGGAGAATGCCGCGGAGATATACACAAGAGAGTTTTGGAACAATAAGAAGGCAATCGACTATGTCTGCAAAACAAGAAAGATCAGCGAGGAAACTGCCCGCGATTTTCGATTAGGTTTTGCTCCGCCTACATGGGACTTTTTGATCAATACGCTTTCGTCGGGAAAAGAATATTCCCAAAAATTATTACATGAAGCAGGACTTGTTGCACAACGAGAAAAAAAAGATGGCTATTATGATTTTTTCCGCGGCAGAATTATGTTTCCGATTGCAGACCTCACCGGAAGAATCGTGGGATTTGCAGGAAGAGATGTAACGGGTGAGGAGAACGCACCAAAATATATCAATACTCCGGGAACAGTGGTGTACGAAAAACATAGATTGTTATATGGACTAGAAGAAGCAACACGCTTAATTCAAGCAGAGAAAGAAGTGATCGTCTCTGAAGGGTATTTTGATGTTATTGCAGGACAGCAGCATGGCTTTCCGGTTGTTGCGGTGTGTGGTACTGCATTCAGTAAAGCACATGGAGAAGTGTTGGAGCGGAGATTTCCAAAACTTGAAAAAATTATCTTAGGATTCGATGGAGATACTGCAGGCACGAATGCCGCACTCAAAGCTTCAGCGCAATTATTAGGAAGAGGAAGTACCTATGTCTGTTTCTTTCCCGACGGGGAAGATCCCGCATCACTACTGGAACAGCAAACAAAAAAACAGACATTATTTGATGAAGATGGAACAGATGTCTTTAGACAAAAATTAGCAGATACAAAACCAGTCTTTGATTTTTATGTCTCGCAAAAATTGAAAGGCCGCACTATGGAAAATCCTGCTGACGCGGCTCGATTCCTCAAAGAAATCTCCTCTGATTTTTTGGAAATACCGGAAGATGTTCTCGGGGTCTATGTCTCCGAATTATCACGTATGATTGGAGTAAGTACAGATGCTATTAACTCCGTATTATTTAGCAGGTCATACGCACAATCACAAGGATACCAGATTCCTCCTCGGAAAGAATGTGAGATTGCATTGCTGCACGGGATGATAGCGCACCCCGATGTCCTCAGGCGATTTCGGGAAGCCGTTCCTCTTGATTTTTTTACGAGTCAGGAACGAAGGGCAGTCTACGAATATGTTTTGCGCGGAGGTGTCGTTGATTCAATAAATAAGCCGCTGTTGCAACACGTTTCTAAGGCAGTTGAGTTGCTGATGAAAGAGCATGCAGAATTACGCGGCTTCGAACTCCAGTCTCTCTTAAGCCCTCCACGTAACGTCAGAAAAAGAAATTTAAGTTATTTTGAAGATCAATATAAACTTGCACGAAGCTGGGATGCATTTCATGTGATCAACAATGCTGCTGACCGCGGACATTCTTTTGGAAGAGTGGGAACATTAGTAAATGGATTGGAGTCCACAGTTAACGTATGGGAAGCAGTCGATCATATTGCCGGTACCCGCATCATGCGAAATAAAACAAATGAATTTTTGCTGGTTGAACGACAGTGGAACGACTCTGAATTAGTAGACTCATTTGGAAATCTAGGAAGATATTTAGTTGACCAAGAAAATTTTACAGAAGATATTAGAAGATCAATTGTCACAGACATTTCCTCACAGCACTCAGTTATCTCCCTCGATATTGAGAACATTCCTCAACCTGCCCAGCTTATCAGTATTGCAGGCTCTCGATATGCTGACGGCATACTCTATAACACGACTGTATTTGCCCGTCGAGCGACCGAAGAAGGAGGTATGTTAGGACATTTTCTGGACGCGGTCGCCGCATATACGCACTACGTCACCTTCAGAGGATCTCATGATTTGCCTATGTTAGAAAAAAGAAGTAAACTGTATGCTCCAGAATTAGTAAATACAGCATCGTTAAAGAGAATAAAATCAAATCACATCGATGTATCGAGATTATTGGGAAAAGTTTTTAATGGTGCAACGGTTGATCAAAGATTACGTACGGTTGAAAAATTAGTGTTTGATTACGATCGCGGAGATTTTGATGTTTCTTCACGCAATATACCGCGAGTATATGAACAGTTTCTTGCAACAAATGATGTGAGATACGCGCAGTGGATCATTGACCACAACGTGAAAGATACCATCAGTCCATTGGCGTTATTGCATAAGGCAAGTGTGGCCTAACAAATACAGGTATGTTCATACAAAAAAATAAATGCCCCCTCCGAGATTTGAACTCGGGTCCCCACCGTGAGAGGGTGATATCCTTGGCCACTAGACGAAAGGGGCATTATCTAGTAACATGCAAGGTATTTTTAAAGGTTTAGAATCATAGTTGAAGTTATGCCGCAATTAATTCGAGAGATTCTCTCTTTGCTCTAGAAGTTCTCTTCTTTTCTATCTCTGCCCGATATAATTTTTTTAGTAATTCTTCTGCCTGATGTTGTGCAATAGTATTGGCCTGTTCTTCAGTTTTAAGATTCGTCATTTGTATTCCAAAATTATATGCATCAGTTGCCTTGAACACCGCATATTTACCGTCCTTCTGTTTCACCACAAATCCTTTTACAAAACCGCTTGCAGGGTCGTCAGATATTTTACTTGAATCGTATACAAAATATCCTGTTCGACTTTCGTTTACTGCAACTTTTTTTAATGCGTACATAATGAGAGTTACCTATATAGAGTTTATAAAACTACTTTCTAAAATTTTTTAATTCTTGCTGTATTTTTTAGACGAAAAAAGATTTTTTTAGAAAATAAAATAGCCCCACCAACTCGAAAAAGTACTTTCTTGTTTTATGATAAATAGTGAAAGTCCTTTCTCTCGGGTTCTAAAAATTTTCTTTAAAAAATTTTGGGAACTTCTATTCTTACGAATATAAGTATTCGAGACCTACGGTTCGAATCTCTGAGATTAATAATATACAAAATGCTGAAAGCATTTTGATATTTATAGCCCCACCAGGATTCGAACCTGGGTCACAAGAGTCAGAGTCTTGTATCCTTGACCACTAGACGACAGGGCTAAACATAAAAATGAGGGGAAGAAAGACTATAAAAAGCTTTATAAACAAATTTTCAATCGTATAATCAATGAAACGCTCAAGCAGACGATGGAAGAAAAAGCGCCAGATG
>JBDKJQ010000004.1:0-5375 GCA_039796495.1 archaeon
AATTCTTTTCATGAACAGGTTTGATTTAAAAAAACAGAGTACGCAGGAATTAACTACAGGACTAGATGAGGAAGATATCTTAAATGGAGCGCGGATAACTATCTTCGAAGCACTCCTGTCAGCATATCACGAACAAAGAGCATTAATACTTGCAAAATATAAGAAAGGACTGAAAAAAATTTTAGATAGACAAAAATGAACAGCTTTAACTAACTAAACTCCACCCTACAACCAACACCCCCAACACCACATTATACCATCCAAACAGATAAAACTTATCATGGCTCACGATTTTCATCAGATATTGTATAGTTATCAGACTGGTTAAAAAGGTAAGACCAAACGAAACCAAAAGGATGTTAAAAGAAATAGTCAAATCAAAAATATGCTGCATCTCAAAAATATTCGCACCAATCAGAGCAGGAATTGCCAAAAGAAATGAAAATTTTGCAACTTCCTCCCGTTTAATGTTTCTGAATAAGCCAGAGCTGATGGTCATACCACTACGTGACACCGACGGCAAAAGGGCCACTGCCTGAAAAAGGCCAATAAAAAAAGCATCAAACATACCAACCTCGCCCTTCCGCTCATGGGTAAATTTTGTCGCGTAAATAACAATTCCTGAACCAATAAAACACACTCCTAACAAAAGCATATTTCCCATCAACGATTCAAAATAATCCCGAAAGAGTATTCCTGCAATCCCCGCAGGGATCATGGCAAGAACAATCTTAAATAGATATATTATTTTTTCTCCTTCAAATGAAAAAAATCCAACAATATCTTTCCAAAAAAACACAATCAATGCGAGAACACTTGCAAGATGCAAAAAGATATCAAACGAAAGATTTTGCCAGCCGAAAAAATGCTGCAATAACGCAAGATGTCCCGAACTACTAACAGGAAACCATTCAGTAATGCCCTGCACAATGCTGAGAATTGCAGCTTGAATAAGAGAAACCATGATACATCGTTAAAAGTCAGTTTTTTTCAGATAATCTCCAAATTCAATCCCATCACATTTTTGAGTCCTTATCAGATGATAGGGATAACAACAGGTCTGCAACACTCCTTCTTCCGGATCAGTTTCACATACGACCGCAATGAGCCTTCCATCATATCTTATGATATCTTCTATCCGTACACTATATCCTTCAGTCAAGCATTCTCCCCGGGCAACTGCGACAACCATGTCTGTTTCGAAATCAACAGAAGGGAGAGGGATATCTCTTTCAGAATCCAATAAATCATAAAAATTTTTCAGTTCAACTGCATTTGTTATAACCTTCCGTGTAGGACGCGGCGGGCCATCATGATCCGATTTTCGAAGAGTCTCAAACTCAATGAATTCAAATGTCATTAATTAAAATATAAACCTCAATATTTATAAATTATTGTTTCCTTTCCCTACTGAATGTAAAGGTGATTATGGCTAAAGAAGAAAAGACAAAAAAAGAGGAGATCAATCAGGCGCTTATCGATAATTTTATTCAGTTACAGAAAGTACTTACGAATTTATCCTTGAAATTTGATGAATTGTCTTCAAACATGTCGCGCTTGCTGCAATTATTTGAGTTGGCAGCAAAAAATTTATCTGAAAAGGGAGATGGAAAAAGTTCAGTCGATAATGACTTCCTCAAAAAACTCGATGCTTTATTAGATCAAAACAAAGTGATCTCAAAAGGAATCATGATGATGGAAGAGAAAGTCCGCAGCCGCATAGATCCTAATGCGAATACCGCAAGACCGCGGCCAGTTCCAAGATTCCAATGAGCGTGCAAGAGCTGAATGATGAAGAGCGAATACTATTTCTCCAAGAATTTGTAGAATCAATTATTATTTCTTTATACAAGGAATCAGCATCAAAAGAAGTTATTGAGTCTGAAAAAATAAAAATAAAATATCTACAACAAAATAAGCCATTTGAATCATTCGGAGCAATGATACCGTTTGTTAACAATAATAAGCAAGAAACAATTGATAAAAAAGAATATACAAGATCTACATTTCCGGCGAGAATTCCTCAAAAGAATGCACTTGCCTTGCCGCTAACAAGAATAGCTCCCGTACGTATACCATTTCATCCAGTTCAGCCTCCGCAAAAAGTACAGCCATCGCCGTTCTCATCAATTAAATTTATACAGCAATCAGCTCCTATGCAACCTCAGCAACAAAATAATTCACAATTATTACAGCCACGCCCTTCAGCTCAATCAACACCGCCACAAACAACAACCACACCACAACCAGTTAAAACTCCGTCAACAGTTTCCCCCTCAACATCACCAAATCCTCTTGCAAAAATAGAATTGCTCGTAAAAGATCAGGGAATTCAATTGATAGAATGCCCTGGTGCAAACAAATTTATTCTTGTCAAGGTGAGGAATAAGATCAACACCACAAAAATCACGCTCACAGAGGAAGAAATAAAGGGGGTCGTTGATTATTTCGCGCAGCAAGCACGGGTTCCTATCATCGGTGGCATATTAAAAGCAGCAGTGGATGACATGTTAATCTCTGCAGTATCATCAAATTATATCGGCTCGCGTTTCATCATCACAAAAAAAAGCCCGTATAGTTTAATTGAAGGGCAGATATAATTAATCCGGCAAATAAGAAAAAGGGAGATTGCTCTCCCGTGCCCCTTTTCATATGACAAGAGAAAGCTTTTTTAAATGATTGAGGTGATGCAACACGCATATGATAAAAAAAATATCAAGAAATGATCGTTTCAACCTCGACGTTTGTAAACACCTGTTAGAAAATATAGCATATGAATTATTAATCGAGTGTCATATGCTATATTCGGAAAACCGAAAGGTTTTACGGTATATATTTAAACCGACCTCACAATAAAAGATCATGAAAAATATCATAACAAAAGAAAAAATTGAAAAATATTTTCAGTTAACTTCAAAGGCACTCGCAATTGCAAAAAAATCAGTCGCCAAAGGAAAGAAAAAGCAGGCAGAGGAAATATTTCTGATGACAGAGTGTTACCTTAAAGACTCACAGTACTTCACAGGAAAAAAAGATTTTGTCAACGCATTGGGTTGTCTGAATTACGCACATGGCTGGCTTGATTGCGGCGCACGATTAAAAGTTTTTATTGTAAAAGATACAAAACTATTTACGATCTAGACTGAATTTGCGCAAAAACGTTTTTTAATGTTGAATTCCACACTTCACTATCTATTGTCTCAGGAGCCATCTGCTCGGGATCTTTTACAAATCCATATTCCAAGATGTATTCAGTTCCGTTTTGTCGTCTTTCAACTCTTTTTAACAATCCAGACTCTAAAAAATTATCCAATCGTAATTGTTTTGTGGAAGTACAGTAGATACGTACTCTTGTATCTTTTGACCGCGTAGAAGTATAAAAACAAAACGAAAAATGAGCAGACCGTTCATTTCCTTCACTACCATAAGAATATTTTCCTTCATATGCTATATCGCTTCCCTCACCGGTTACTCCCGGCATTCCATTAGGAAGCATAGTTAATTCAAGGTCGTTAGTTTTTATAAAGCGATTATGTAAAAAGTTTTTAAAACGGTGTGTGCGATCTCTAACATCAGTCATATATTCAGAAGTGCATCACTCCTTAAAAATCATTATGATGCTCCAGCATATACATTTATTCACCTGTTTTTTAACCGAATTGTTCAACTATATACATTCCCAAAAATTTAAATAGAATTTTCCCGCTATAAGGATATGAAAGAGGTTATTGTTATTAGTTTAGGGGGAAGTTTGATTATTCCAGATGACGTCAACGTAAAACTCCTGGAAGAATTCAGAAAAGTTATCCTCAAGTACACAAAAAAATACAAATTTGTTATCGTGTGTGGTGGCGGAAAAACCGCACGGAATTATATTGCAGGATTAGAAGACCAGAACATTTCAGAAAAAGAATTTCTGCAGACAATGCTGGGAATCGCCTCAACACGACTCAACGCTCGATTCATGACCCATTTTTTCGGCAGGGATGCAAACAAAGGCATGCCCGAAGACATGCATCAGGTGCATGCGCATCTGAAAAAACACGACATCGTATTCTGTGGTGCATTACGCTATGCAAAAGACCAAACTTCAGACGCAACAGCAGCGCAATTAGCACATTTTTTTAGGTGCGACTTCATCAACATCACCGACGTCGCAGGATTATATGACAAAAATCCGAAAAAATTTAAAGCGGCAAAATTTATTCCAGAAATCTCTCACAAAGAATTCCTCAGCATGGCGGAAAAAATTTCATTTCATCCTGGACAACATTTTGTATTGGATCAGACCGCCGCAAAACTCATCAAGAAAAATAAAATCACCACAATCATCATCGGCAAAGATATGAAACAGCTTGACAATTTATTACAAGAAAAACATTTTGTCGGGACGATTATTGAGTGAGGAAATATATTAATATACTCTTATTACAAACTCGTCATCTTCACAGTAAACTAATTGACCATCTGAATATCTCACTGCATTGTATTGAGCATCAATAACATGGCTACCAGGAACATCTATAACTAGATTAATCTTCTGGTGTATAGAAGGTCTTGGATTTTCCTTAGGGAGAGGGATGTATCGTTCTCCTCTTTGTAAATCACCAAATCTAAAAACCTCTAGTTTCCCATCCAAAGTAAAAGACGAGTCAGTCTTTTCTTCAAGAGAGGCTACGGGTTCAGTTTGATTACTTAATTTTTCGTTTGCCATACATTCAACTATTAAAGAAACTTTATAAATTTACTTTTTATCAGATACATATGATCATCACCACTAATCTCAATCAAGCCCGCAAGCAAATCGAGCAGTTAAAAAAAGCAGGCAAAGAAATAATAGTGCAGGCGCAGGATCCTGAATTCAACAGAGCTATTCTTGAAATACCCGAAGTCGATGTATTAGTAAGCCCTGAACTCCACAACAGAAAAGACAAATTAAAAGAAAGAGATTCTGGCCTGAATGAAGTATTATGCAAAATAGCAAAAAAAAATAATATAAAGATTGGCATTGATCTCGAAAAAATAAAAAGCCTACCCAAAAAAGAAAAAGCACAAGCAATTTCCCGTCTGCAACAGAATATTCTCTTATGCAAAAAAACAGGTTGTGAACTCACAATATTTCCGCAAAAAAAATATGCGAAACAAAAGATAATGGAATTTCTTATAAGCCTAGGAAGCTCGACTCAGATAGCAAAAAAAGCAGCAGAATAATGTTTCCAGAATGCGATTAATCCTAAGCAGCACCTATAGATCTGGTGATTATAGCGTTTTGGCACCAAAAAGGCTTATATTTTAGCTAAACTACGACGATAGTAATGAAAAAAGTGTTGTCAGACATGCATTTCTTGGGTAGAAAATGCATATTTTGTGATAAA
>JBDKJQ010000005.1:0-11736 GCA_039796495.1 archaeon
TTAAGAGGAATTGCGCCAATGAATAGAGATGCGTATATGCAGCGGTTCTCTGACGCTCATCTACAACAATACGAGGATCATGAAGAAGTAATAAATCGATCACAAGCTGATGCTATAGGCAGTCAATTACATTATATAAATTTTCATTTTCCAGAGATTATCTTTGACGAAACTCACTTTAACGAGAAAGAATTTTTAACTGCTGAAAATGATCACTACAGAGAATTAGCTTACAACTTTAGAAATGGATTAGTTGATTACGCTGTCGATGGGTTAGTTGCGTTATGTGTTAATGAATCAAAGGGAGTAAAGGATGCTGTGGAAAAATTAAAGAAAATGGAAAAACCATTTTTAGTATTAACATATGACATACAAAAAAAGAGTAGAGAGGTCATTAGTGATTACTCACAATTGAATATTCCCAATCTTCCAAAAGAATATCCATTGCCGCTTCATGCAAGACCCCCCTTATCTGAAGAGTCAACAAACTCACTGCAGAATCCTCTTAGAGATAACTAACTCTCCACAATACCCATAATCATCTCCGCAATCTTCTCCGGATCATGTCGCAAGAGATCTTTTTTTTCCCACAATAATTTTTTTTCTGCTGCTTCATCAAGTAATGCTCCCTCAATTATTTGTACGTCAATTTTTTCGATTTCCTCTCTGTCAAAATCAACAAAAGATGCATGTTCTTTCTGATATCCTTCCAATAATCGTTCAGATGGTCTTTTTGTATTGACGATCACATAGTCAAGCCCGCCACCAAGATACTCGGAAATTTTTTTGACATAATCACTCGCCTTGTAGTTATGCGTCTGCGAAACCTGTGTCATGATATTGCAGATGTACACTTTTTTTGCTTTTGAATGTCGTATAGCATCACAAATTCCTTCAACCAATAAGTTGCTGATGATGCTCGTATACAGGCTGCCAGGACATAATACGATAAGATCTGCCTTCTCAATTTCTTTCAACGATTCCGGATTTGCGCGGGCAATAGGTTTCAAAAAAACTTTTTTTATAGGGCTGCGCAGATGAACCTGCGCATTATGCCGATCAACAATATTATTCTCTTCTTCAATCACCGTCCCATCTTCCAGTTCCGCACAGATATGCACGCTATCAAACGTAGACGGAAGCACTTTTCCTTTTAACTTCAATATTTTTGATGCCTCTGCAACCGCTTTTTCAAAACTTCCCGTGAGTTTCGTCAATGCGGCAATAAATAAATTTCCAAAGTTATGTCCTTCAAGACTTCCGTTTTCAAACCGATATTGAAAGAGATCACGCATCAGTTTATCAGAGTTAGATAAAGCAATAAGACAGTTTCGTAAATCACCGGGAGGAAGAACAGATAGTTCTTTCCGCAGAATGCCCGAACTTCTTCCCGAATCAGTTACGGTTACTATCATCGTGATATCATCGGTATGTCTGCGCAAGCCCTCAACAATCGTCGGCAAACCGGTTCCCCCACCAATCGCAACAACTTTTACATCTTTTTTCACAACTTTATTTCCCTGTTGCATACTATCCCAGCTCTAAAATCTTTTTAAAGATTGTTGAGGTGAATGTTACTGCATCAAATAAATGCTTAAAACGTCTCATTAATTTCTTTTGTATGCAAAAAACATTATTAGAAGCAAAACTGGAACAGACCCTTCAAGAATTAGGGATGCCGCTTAAACCAAGAGTGTATACAGAGGAATTAGATATTCAGGCAGAGCTGGAATATCTGACCAGCGACATACAACCAACTGATAATCTGTATGATAAAATAGGAAAAGTATCAGAAGCACAATTAGATTATGGCGACCAACCCTATTATATAAGAAGATCTGCCATCCACAACGGACTTGCATATAAATTCTCTTTAGAAAGACACTCAATAGACTGCAGTATTCTCTACGACGCTCACTTTAAATCAATTCCACTAAGAAGCGAAAGATTTAGCTCAATAGGTGAAGAGAAATTTTTTAATAAGCTGGACAATAATCGTCTTACAATCGCAATAAACGCTCTTCAACAAATATGCATAATCAATTTAGCACACATAATAGGATATGAAGGCTATGAAATCCTCAGAAGATCATTTGAAAAAATTGATACTTTAAACGAAAAACCTTTCACCGAACAAAGAGCAAACGAATTAATGCAATACATCCGCGAATTAAAGCAAGCTGCCGACGCATCATAAAAACCTTTAAATCTCCCTCCTTTCTCCTAGATATATGGAAGAAAAAAATGAGGCTATCCCGCATCTCACCGCAGGAACAGTAAAAGAGATTGATGAATCAGCAGAAATTGCAAATATGAAAAAAATCGAGGCAGCATTATTTCTGGCAGCGCGATTTCTCTCGCTCAAAGACTTAGTTCTCTTAACAGACATTAATCCGTTAATGCTCCAGGAACTGATTGAAAAGCTTTCTGAAAAATATCAGCATGAACATTCAGCGATAGAAATAATAAAAAAAGATGACACCTGGAAAATGGATGTGAAAAAAGAATATTTCAACATGATAAATAAATTAGCCACCGGCTCATCAGAATTTACAAAAGCAGAACAGGAAACGCTCGCCGTTATTGCCTACAAGCAACCGGTGAAGCAGTCAGTCATCATAAAGATCAGAGGTAATAAGGCATATGATCACATAAAAAAATTCAGGGAGAACGGGTTATTAATGGCAAAAAAGATTGGTCATACGCTGGAATTACAATTAAGCGATGAATTTTTTGAGTATTTCCACCTTCAAAACAATCCTGTTTTGAATGGTCATCCAAATTCAAGCAGTCTCGAAGAATTTGGAGATCTTCAAGGACATAACCTTAAGATCAATGAAGAAGAGAGTGCAGAATCACCTAAACAAGAAAACTGACAATGGCAAATTTTTTCACAATACTCTACCTCATATTATTCTTTTTCGGGATTTTTTTTATCCTCATTTTTTTATTTCTCCATCATAAAAATGTAAAAAGACTGTACGACAGCCCTCCGGTCAGAAGATATCCTTCATTGAGTATTCTCGTGCCAGCATTTAATGAAGAAAGCAGTATTGAAGACACAGTAATTGCGCTCCTCAAACTAGATTACCCCAAAGAAAAACTAGAAATTATTCTTATTAACGACGACAGCACTGACGCAACCTTGGACATAATGAAAAAACTTGAAAGAAAACATTCCGTCATAAAAGTTCTGAATAAAAAAAATTCAGGAAAAGCAGATTCATTGAATAAAGCCATACAAAAAGCAAAGGGAGAATTGCTCGCAGTTGTCGATGCTGATTCGTACCCTTCTCCGGATTCAGTAAAAAAAATGGTGGGACACTTTGAAGATGCACAGGTTGCCGCAGTAACATCACGCGTGCTAGTGAAGAATAAAAGCAACTGGCTCTCACGATTTCAGGTGCTTGATTACTCAATCATTGCCTGGACAAGAAAATTGCTGGACTTTGTGGACTCAGTCTATGTAACAAATGGTCCTTTAAGCATGTATAGAACAATAGTAGTAAGAGAAATTGGAGGATTTGATACAAAAAATCTTACCGAGGATATTGAGATAACCTGGCACATGTTAAACGAAGGGTATAACACGCGAATGTCCTATGGCGCTATTGTGTACACGACAGTGCCAGAATCATTCAAGATCTGGATAAAGCAACGCATTCGATGGAATCTGGGCGGCCTGCAGACCATACAAAAATATTGGAGAACCATGTTCAAGAATAATGCATTCGGCTATTTTGTAGTTCCCTATGTGTCAGCATCATTTTTTTTCGCCATTGTCGGATTTCTATTGCTGATAAGATATTTTTGGGTGAAGCTATCATATCAATTGGTCTCATTATACTATATGTTTCTCGGCTATGATTACTGGAGATACATTGAATTTAACTTCTCAATAACCATGCTGCTGATTTTCTCGCTCCTTTTTTTCGCCTTGGCAATCAGTTACTACAAGACCGGTTTTATTCATTCAGAAACAGGGAACAAAAGTATTTTAAAGATTCTTGCATATTCCTTTTTTTATAGGTCTCTCTACGTGATACCACTGGTGCTGGCCATATATAAGATTGTAAAGGGAGATTTGCGATGGTATACCAAATAATGCAGTCAAAATACAGAGTGTTTGTGGAATCATTTGTACTGACAGTCTTCATTTTTATGATCGCCTTCTCACTCGGAATATTCGTAGAATCATATCGGACTGACAGGATAATCCAGGATTATAAGAATTATGAGATTCAGGCATTAGACTTGAAACTGCAGAATTATTATTATCAGATTATGGATGCGCAGGCATGCGATATAGCGATACAGCAATACTTTCAATTTGCAGACCAGCTTTACGACAAAGGATTGGAGTTGGAAAAATATGAGGAGGCAAATCAAATCTCCGACGACCTGCTTCGGGAGAAAAAAAGATACGTCTTGTTAAAAACAGAGCTCTGGCTGAATTCAATTCTCCTCAAGAAAAAATGCAATAACCCGTTTGATACCATTGTGTACCTGTATTCAGCAGACCCGAGCAATAATGTAGGAGTAGCACAGCAAAAAGTAATATCGAATGAACTAAAATCATTGAAAGAAAAATATGGTAACAAGATTATTCTTCTGCCAATAGCCGGTGACTTAAGAATTGGCGAACAAGAAAGCGATCCGTTTTTAGGGATAGTGGAGTTACAGAAAAAAATGTATAAGATCGATAGCCTGCCTTCCATTATCATCAACGAAAAGGCAGTGCTTGAAGGATATCATTCCTCAACAGAAATAGAAAAATTCTTGAGCCATGTTGAAACGAGCAAGTTATAACGAAGATTATTATAGTCATCAATTTCTACGTTTGTGAGGATGTACGTTATATATTTCCCAACATATATAAGAATAAAAACTAAAAATTTTTAACAATCAAGGAGGCATGATGATATATTGTGAACGATGTAGGGTTTCGGAAGAAAAAGTGAGATTATTCGATGCTATTTATGAAGGCCAGATGACTTTTTTATGTGAACGCTGCTCTATAATAGAAAATGCCCCGATTGTCAAGCGTGCAGATTCAAACCAATTAAAGACTATAGAAAAAACAACAAAGCCTCACGGCAGATTCCAAACAACTTCGTCAACAATGCAACCTGCAATAAAGAAAGACACTTTTTTCCGCGAAGACCGACTGCGAGAACTTGACAAAAATCCAAAACAGGAACTGCCGGATAAAAACCGCTTGAACTTAATCCAAAACTTTCATTGGGAGATTATGAGAATACGACGACGAAGAGGGTATTCCCATCGGCAGTTAGCTGACGCAATCCACGAGTCTGCATTGGCACTCGAAATGATTGAAAAAGGAAAATTGCCGGAAAATTCTGAAAATCTTATAATAAAACTGGAACAATTTTTTCAGATAAACCTGCGCAAGCCTTCCCTGATGAGTCGGCCAGTAAAACAAACGTTCAATAAGCCGGTTCTTCTGGATAAAGACGGAAAAATGTTAGATACAATTCCTGAAGACACATTTGAGATTGAATCTGAAGAGGAGGGGAAAAACGAGGCGCCATTAACATTAGCTCCCGACCAGGATTTAGATTTAAAATCAGTGAAGAATAAGACAGTTACTATTGGTGATTTAAAAAGCGTTCATAAAAAAAGAGTCGAGGCAACACGACAGGAACAGATCGAGGAGCAGAAAAAGATAGAGGAAAGAAAAAAAATTCTCGAGGCACATCGGGAACGCGATAGATTAAAGATTGATGAAAGAAGAAAACAGCAGCAAGAAAGACAAAGCAACATCAGCACGCAACATGCCCAGGATCTAAAGAAAAAACTTATCGAGCAACATCAGCAGGAAAAACAGAAATTACGCGAGAAAGAATCTGAAGATATTGACAAGCGATTAGGCGGCATGGAATTGCTTGATGAATAAAAATTGAGTCAGAAACTATGGAAGCTACTTTAAAATGGTATGAAAAAGATCCCTTATCAAAGAGTGAGCTGGAAAGATTAATAAGAGAGAATAATTATAGGAATATGTACGAGATTTCCCCCCATAATCCGGAACAATCACAACATATTCAGATAGGGAATAAAATTGCTGTTTTATCAAATAATGGAATTGTAGCATATTATACCATCACAGAATTAGCGAATAGAGACGGACTTTTTATAGTCGGCAGAGATGAGACGGGAACAGAAGAGAGAGGAAAGGAATTCGCGCTTGACTCAAGTATGGGTTGGTGTTTTAATTGTGGATACAAAGTACTGGAAAAATTTCCCTGGGAATAGAATCATCACATCTAAAACATTTCATGTTTTATCTCATTCACATCTTTAACTCGATGTGAAGATTTAAAAACCTCCTTTTTCTTTATTTTTTATGAATATCAATATTGTGAAGGAAGAAAAAAACGATCTTGAAGTTGAGATTGACAATCCGACAGTTGCAGAATTAGTAAGAGTGTATTTAAACAAGGATAATAAAGTGAAATTAGGCGCGTGGAAAAAAGTTCATTATTCAAAACCGTCAATTCTTAAGATAATTACCGACGGTAAAACCGCAAAAAAAGCGCTCAATGATGCAATTGAGCATGCGATGAAAGACCTAGACAAGTATAAAGACGAATTCAAGAAGGCAAAATAATATGACCAACAAGCAAGAGAGCTTGATGGAAGATTTTAGTGAAGAGATAAAAGCAAGAAATGATTTCTTTGTATATCAAGATGAAGTGGGAGAATACGGATCTTGTTGGAGAGGATGGTACAACGAGTGTGAAGAACTTCTCTCCGATGTAAAAATCTTAGTATCCGGTATGACATTCGAAAGGGCAGACGAATTTCATATACAAGGATATAAAATCCCTCTACAAAAAATTCTCAACTAAGATTTATAAACTATTTTTAACAAGAGTTTTTATGACAGATTATATTGTGCAGCAAAGAGGCTCAGAAGCACGAGGATATGAAATGCGCAAGATAAGTCCGGCAGAACGAAGAACATCACAATTCTTGAGGCATGATATTTTTGATGAAGTTCTTCCCGAAGCAGACGCTGCGGAAAAATATGTTTCCTTAAATAACCTACGCTCTCAAAATTATGAAGATTCTTTTTACGCAACAGATTGATTATTTTTTATTTTTTCTAAAGTAAATCCAATAGCCGACTAATAAAAATAATGCAATGACAAGCAATGCAAAGATCTGATAATACCACCCAATGGTTCCAATGTAAGCAAAAATAAATGCGAATGGTGTTATACCGATGATGCTTGCAAGCAGGTAAGTCCCAAAATCAACAGTGCTGAATAATCCCAACGCATAGCTCAGAATGTCGACAGGAACAAGCAGCCGCAATATAATGATACTCCAAAACATATTTTTCCGCGGAATCTTTTTTTCCAGTTCCTCTATTTTTTGTAATGAAATGAATTGTTTCACTGCAGGAGCGCCGAAAAAGCGCGCAACGACAAACGCGATTGCTGCTCCAATACTCCATCCAATGATGCTGAACAAACCAGCATAAAACCATCCCCACGTATGCGACGCAACAACAATAAGCGGCAAGAAACTCACCGGCGCAATAACCACTGCAATAATCAGCAAAGAGATATAACTAACAATGCTGAGAAAATTATTTTCCCGCACAAGTTCTTCAAAATACGCAGCGTTTGCATATAACAGATAAGAAAAGGATATGAACAATACTACAATCAACAAAAGAGAAAGGGATGCGTGAATAGTTTCTTTATCCATGAGTATATGATCCTTTTATTTAAACTTTCTATCCAGACAAAAATCATCACTGCCCTGCAATAAGACAGAAACTAACGCTAATAATAATCCGAAATCCCTGATACCAGTATCAGTAAAGCCCACAGAAAGAATCACGCTTACTAAATGCAGAATGCCAAAAAATGCTGCTGTCCGCGTCAACAATCCCAAAAGTAATAATCCGCCAATAACAATATCAAAACCTCCGTTAATATAAATAAAAGTAACAGGATTGATATAATCGAGCATAAATCCGGGTATCCACAAAATCCATTCTTCAGGATGAATCAATTGCAGAATGCCAAAAAGAAAAAACACGATAGCAACACCAAAACGAACGAATGCAGGTGCATACCGTCGGAAAACAGGGTTCATATTATCGGACAATAACCACGCCTCCAGAGCCAGGATTTAAATGATCATGATAGCTCCATTCTCCGCGTTCAGTAAATGTGAAACTATATGATTCTCCCTTCAATAAATTCTTGCATGCATCAAAAGTCCCTTTTTCTTTATCAGTACCGCAGTTTGCTATGTCAGACCCAGGATATTTACGATGCGTCGGATGCGCGCCTGACGCAGGACGATGAGGATTATCATCCTCGTTGACAAATGTAACCGATACTCCCGGTGAGATCGTAATAGTTGCAGGAGAAAATCCCGATGAAGTAATAGCGATCGTATTTCCTGTTGCAGCAGCCGGCTCATTTTGATGTTCAACAACATTATCCCTAACAGTTTTCACGACTTCTTCATCGCCATTCATACTCCAATAAATTCCACCAAGAACAACTAATACTATAACAATACCAACAATCCAAACCCCTTTGCTCATCTGACAAGAAATAAAACCTAATTTAAATAGTTTTTTGTTAATCTTCAAAAAAAGTATCTAAGACCTCTTTTGTTAGTTCCAAAGATTCATCGCAAAAATATTTAAGTTTTCTCGATGAGCTGTTCTTAAAATAGATATTTTTTACCCATTTTCCTTTTTTCTTGACTGAATTAACAGCAGGCACAAAATCTCCATCTCCCGAGACTAAAATAGAAATATCGAAATTGTCTTCATACGCATTTTCAACCATATCAACAGCCATATGGATGTCATCTTCTTTGAGAATGTAATAAAAATCATTTGTTCCTGAAATAGTGCGCTTCAATAATTTACACAAAATCAAGTGAAAATGAGGTATCTGATTGAGCTTTTCAAAGAATTTCTTTTGACTTTCATATTTTTCAGGGTTATGTTCCTTATCAAGAAGAGCATTATAATAAAAGATCGCAATAATAGAACCCTCTTCAGCCAGAAAATTGGCAAATCTTAAAAAATTAAAATCTTTCAAGCGTTTAGTATCTCCCTATAGTTTTCTCAAACCAAAATAAAAATTATTACCATCGATAAAAACAGCAACTCGTTTCATGAAAAGGTGCTCATCCCTTGCCAAAGCAAGGATGAGCGTATATACCTAGTACATAACTCCTGTGTTTATAAGTTTTACTCCAAGTTTTCGCATCACTGCGAAACATACTCAATCACAATCGTCTGTCCATCTTTCAGAATAAGATTTTCAAAATCCTCACTAGAAACACCATCAACCATCATCGTTAATTTACCTGCATCAGTGCAATGATCAAAAATACATTGATTATCAAATCGCTTTCCCCAGACAGTGAAAAAATCTCCAAGAGTAAAATCCCGCATGCATGGTCCTTCAACATGCAGCTCGCCCGTCTCATCATGCGTATGCACCGGCCGCATAAAATCCCCTGTAACGCCAATGTTTGCCGGGATTATTTCATTTTTTCCGTCAATGATTATTGATAACTGCGGGTGGATATGCAGGTTAAGATTCGTATGCCCTTCAATAGAAAGATCAAGAACATCTGCAGTCTTGCACTCATTCACACTGCTCACCGTCATATAAATAATACCGAGAACACCTCCCACGATTAGAATAAAGAACAGATAAAAAAATATTTTTTTGTTAAACTGCTTTTTCTCAGCAACCGGATGCTTCATCTGCATATGCATGTACAGTCCATTCTCATCCTGAAATGTCCGACCGCAAAGAGCACAATTAAACGCCATCTTATTCTTTATAAGTAATTTTTATCGTATAATCTTGTGCAAGAGCGTCATAAAACCCTTTGTAGCTATCTCTTCCTTTTTCTATTTTCAGATATTCAATGATTTTATCCTTCACTTCAGCAAAGGAAAGGGTTTTTGCCGCAATTTTTTCTTTGGTCCAGATAATGTGATAACCAAATTGCGTTTCAACAATGCCCATTTGTCCTGCAGACTGCTTGAACGCCAGTTCCTTAAACTCCTCAACATACTGCGCATCTTTGGTGAACGTATATTCACCGCAACTATCTTTGCTTCCCGGATCAGTCGAATATTCTTTGACAAGATCACAAAAATTTTCTTTCGTAGCCTGCTTCAATACTTCCTCTGCCTTTGCTTTTTGCTGCTCTTTTGTCATTGCAGTATCTCCAAAAAGAATATGTCGTGCAACAACCTGCTCGCCCATAGCAAAACTCTTGCTATTCGCATTATAATAATCACGCGCTTCATCCTCACTGACAGTTATAGTATTCAAAAAATGTTCATCAAGAAATTTCTGCACGCTCGATTGTTTCTCATAATTATCGCGCAATTCCTGCTCAGTCAATTCCTGTTTCTTCAGATTTTCATTAAATGCTTCCTCACCACCTGCATTGTCCTTCAGTTTCTGGATATACGCGTCAATATCTTCAGCAAGAATAACTATCCCTTCTTTTTGCGCTTCCTGATACACCACTTCAGTCTGCACAACCTGCTCAAGCAAATCTTTTTTTGTCACACTGGCTTTATATTGCAGTGGCAACGCATTGTATGCCCGATCAAGTTCCTCCATGGCTATCTTCTGCCCATTGACAATAGCAACAACATTCTTCTGCATCTGATAATACATATAACCGGCTGCAAGGAGCACAACAACTACAACAAAAATGCCGATAACTAAATTTTTAGAAATCTTAATCTCATCGGTTCCTTTCCGGTGTTTGATAGTGCTTCTTTGTTCCATGGTGATTCTCTCTCTTAGGTTATGAAAATAAAATGTTAAAATAAAAAAATAAAAATTAAGCAAGTTCTGCGTCTATGACCTGTTTGAATGCGCTAAATGGTTGTGCACCGCTCAGCGGCTTGTCGTTGATGACAAAATACGGTGTTCCTCTCGTTCCTGCAGCCTGTGCATCAGTCATATCTTTCTTGATTTCATTCAAGGTTTCCTGATTGTCTAAGCAACTGTCAATGTCATAGCCAATTTCTTTTGCCCAGCTCTTCAGATTTGCAACCGATAAAGATTGCTGGTTTCCGAAAATTTTGTCATGCATCTTCCAAAAAGCAGCATCGCCGCCGGCCTCCTTGACACACTCTGTTGCAATTGCAGCAGGCATTGCCATCGGATGAATACTTTCAAGCGGGAAATCTCGATAGACGAATTTTACTTTTCCTGTATCAATGTATTCCTTCTTTATCTCAGGCAACGTCTGGCTCCAGAATCGTTCACAGAACGGACATTGATAGTCGCTAAATTCTATGATAGTCACTGGTGCATTCTTGTTTCCTAAGATAGCATCGTCATCGACACTTGCAGATACTTTTGAAGGTTCTGTTGGTGGGTTATTTCCTGGAGGGATTATAGGATTTGTTCCTGTTGTTCCCTTTCCAGAATACATATAGATTCCTCCAATGACAAGTACAGCCAAAAGTATAAATGTCGAATACTTCCAAAGATCTTGCTTTTTTATGGTTATGCTTCCTTCTTCACTCATTGTATGTTTCCTCCTTTCACTCGTTTATAGAGATAACTTAAGGTATTTAAATTTTTAGCTACATCAAGCTGGATAAAAAATTGTTACTAACCAAGACAAAAGCAGCGCAAGTTATCTAAAAATTTTTAAAGGGAAAGAGGCTTCTAATAAATGAATCTT
>JBDKJQ010000006.1:0-13642 GCA_039796495.1 archaeon
GTGTCATTGAAACTGTTTTCTTCTGCCATCAATGTACGTCCAGTTCGTTTCACAAGCTTTGATTTTATTCTTCCCATGGATGAGTATGCGAGAGAGGGTTTTTAAAAGTTATTATGCAACATCTTTTCAATTTAAAAGATTATGTGTGGGTAAAAATACAGATTACCCGATCTTCTTCACTTTGAGTATAGCAGCATATGTCTTCACATATGCTTCAGCTTTCTTGCTGATCTCACCGGTATGTAATAAAAAAGCCGGCAGAGGAATTTTCTGAGATTCAGACAATAGATATTTCAAATCGTCTTCAGAAATGCTTTTCTTGTCTTTTGCCTGAGTATAAAAATGCAACGTCCCTAGCTGGGATTCTATTGCAACAACACAGGTAAATTCCTTGGCCTTCCATTCTTTTTCCTCGACAATGGAAAAATTATTTTTTTCCAAAAATCCGATAGCCTTCAAGGCAAACACTGATTTCGGTTTGACTTTTATCTTTTTTTCTTTTTCCTTGATGACAAGCGGGTTTTCAAAAGTTTGCGGGGTTATTTCTTTTTCAGATGATTTTTTCTTTTCCTGCTGCAAAACTGACTTTATTTCTGTTTTTAATTGAAGAGGCTCGTGCACGACTATTTTTTCTTCACGAGTAATTTCTTGTATTTCAACAACAGGTTCAGTCTCACGCACCTCTATACTTTTTTCTTCTTGAATATACTTTTCTCTGCTGATTGCAATGATCATGGCGCGCGCCTCAAGTTCAGGAATAAATAAGTACCGCCAGTATAATTCATTCTCAACAGACAGCGGAGCAGAAAAATCTTTGATCGAGCGAAGTGCAACGCGTATCGCAGGCGCTTGATCGCTATCTTTCAGAATTTTATTTTTTCTCAATAACAGGAATGCCTCTCCTTCTTTCGGATGCATGTAGTTGTAAAACTGTTCCAATTTTTCTTCCTGCCCTTCAATATAATAGAGCGGCGAGCCGCCAACTTTAAGATTACTTACGCGTACCCTTTTATTGCCGACAAGCTCAGCTAAAAAAGCCGAGATAAATAATGAACTCATGTTCACCTCTTTTGCGATTTGCACCGGCAAGCTCGGTCCCCGACGCTGGATGCTAGTGATAATCTTTTGATAGGTCTCCTGAACCTGTATCATAACGCTAAGTAGAAAAACTTCTTAATAAGATTATGTGTTGTGAAAGAAAAAATATGACTCCCTCAGCTTCCCAGCCACAACATTACCAGAATTCCAAGAGTATTCATGATAAAACTGATGAGCGCAAGCAGGTGCAATTTAATTTTCGTCAATCCTGCCAGCATGCTCACACCAATTTCATCCGGCAATGGCGAGGCAATAATTAATCCAGCACATACATATAAAACATATAATTTTATTCTCGAGAAAAACCGATGCTTGAGAATGATATGAAATTCCCGTATAAGAGGAGTTTTCTCCAGTCGCTTAAACTCATCCATGAAGGAAAATTTCATAATATTAAAAATAGTCAGATCAGCAAGCATCGCCCCAACTCCGCCAATAACAGACGCAAGAAATATGTTTTCAGGTTGAACAACAAGAAAAAATCCAATGGCAAACGGCGTTGAAAAACCAAATGAAAAGAGCAGTCCGGCAATAAAAATTCCTAAGTAACTCAAACCACTCAGTCCAGCAACAAAAGACCGTACAGAAGCATCACTAAAAATAACATACGAAACAATTGAAAATAAAACGAGCAAAAATAACTTAGGGTATCGAAATCGAAACAACCTCTTCATCATACTATCAGTAAGACAAATTATTTAAAGATTGTTTTTATAATAAGCTGATGCTGGAAAATGCCCTCCAAGGAACAAATGTTGATGCGTATGTTTCTCTGACCAATGCAGAATCATTTATTCTTGAAATGCCGATAGATGCTTACGAAAACTTAATAGCTATATCTCAAGAAACAGGACAAACGCCTGAACGAATTCTCTATGAAATGATCAAAGAACAATTAGAAAAAACGGGCAGTAACCAAAGATTGTAGGTAGTAGGGGTATATCGATATTTGCACTGAATTTGAGAATAAGTTTTATTAGCAAAAAATAACTTTTTAAACTTCCTTCCTGTCTCTTATCTATGCCAAAACGAAAAAAAGAAAAAACCATTAACTTCCACTCCATTGAAAAAAAATGGCAGGCCCAATGGGAAAAGAAAAAAGTTTTCCAGACAAGAGAGGATACAAAAAAGAAAAAACAATATGTTCTTGAAATGTTTCCATATCCGTCAGGTTCAGGTCTGCACATGGGACATGCGCTGAATTATACGATAGGGGATATTTACGCGCGTTTCAAACGAATGAATAACTTCAATGTTTTGTACCCGATGGGGTATGATGCCTTCGGCCTTCCGGCGGAAAATGCCGCCATAAAGGTAAAAGTTCATCCAAAAAAATTCACAGAAACAGCAATTAAAAATTTCATTGCGCAACAAAAAGCATTAGGATTAAGCTATGACTGGAGCAGAATGATAAAAACCTGCTCTCCCGATTACTATAAATGGAACCAGTATTTCTTTTTGAAGTTCTTGGAAAAAGGATTGGTCTACAGAAAAAAAGCACCGGTGAATTTTTGCAGTAAGTGCGATACGGTTCTTGCAAATGAACAAGTACATAACGGAAAATGCTGGCGACACACTGATACCGACGTAGAAATAAAACATTTGGAACAATGGTTTGTGAAAACAACAGACTATGCTGAAGAATTATTAAACGACATTGAAAAATTACAATGGCCTGAAAGAATTAAAATAATGCAACGAAACTGGATCGGAAAAAGTCAGGGAGTTGAGATTATGTTCGAATTAGATAAAAAATATAATTTCGTTTTATTGCACGGCTATACCGGATCACCAGAAAAAAACTTCTTTCCATGGCTCAAAGGAGAACTTGAAAAACGCGGACATAGAGTAAGTGTACCTAAACTGCCTAATACAAATAAACCAAATATACCGGAACAGATTGAGTATATAATCAAACATGAAAAATTCGATGAGAATACAATATTATTAGGCCATAGCCTTGGTAGTGTTATCGCATTAAAAGTTCTAGAAAAATTAAACAAACCTATAAAAAAATTGATTCTTGCAGCAGGATTAATTGAACCAAACTCTAAAGACAAGCCTTATGTGAATACTTTTGACTGGAAATTTGATGTTGAAAAAATAAAAAAGAATATAAAGGAAATAGTTATACTAAAAGATACAAATGACAAAGAGATTCGAAAAGACGCTGCTGATAAAATAAAATCTGCAATTGGAGGAGAGTTAATAGATTTTCAAGCTAATGAAGAACATATCTGCGGAACAGAAGAACCGCAAGTTTTAAGCGCATGTATAGAAAAAATCCCCATATTCACCACACGCCCAGATACATTGTACGGTGTGACATTTTTAGTAATGTCTGCGCAGCATCCGCAATTAATGGACTATGTCACGGAAAAACAAAAACACACAGTTGAAAATTTTCTCAAAAAAATAAAATCAACAAGTGAGAAAGAATTATTAGAAAAAGAGGGAGTGTTCACCGGCTCATATGCAATCAACCCTATCAACAATGAAAAAATCCCGATCTTGGCTGGCAATTTTGTCGTCGCTGATTATGGTTCAGGCATTGTCATGGCAGTGCCTGCACACGATCAAAGGGATTTCGAATTTGCAGAAAAATATAAAGTTCCAAAAAAACTTGTTATAACACCCGAGGCATATGAATTAAAATTAGAAAGCATGACTCAAGCCTACACCGGTGAAGGCCGCCTCATGAACTCAGAAGAATTCGATGGCTGGCACAACAAGGAAGCAATAAACGGCATCACAAAATATCTTGAAGAACAACACAAGGCAAGAAAAATTATTCAGTATAAATTGCGCGACTGGCTGGTCAGCAGGCAACGCTATTGGGGAACACCAATTCCCATCGTGTACTGCAAATCCTGCGGCATTGTTCCGCTTCCGGAAAAAAATCTTCCCGTGCTGTTGCCGGAGAAGGTAACTTTTGGAAAAGGAAATCCTCTTGCAGCAAATAAAAAATTTGTTGAAACTAAATGTCCAAAATGTAAACAGAAAGCAAAACGGGAAACCGATACCATGGACACTTTTTTTGACTCTAGTTGGTATTTCCTCAGATTTACCGACGCAAAAAATAGCAAGCAGCCATTTGATAAAGAAAAAGTAAAATACTTCATGCCCGTTGACCAATATATCGGCGGTGCAGAACACGCATGCATGCATCTTATCTACGCACGGTTTTTTACGAAAGCGTTAAGAGATTTATCCTTTTTAAATTTCAATGAACCATTCACCAAATTATTCAACCAAGGCATGCTCCACGGAGAAGATGGATTTGTCATGTCAAAATCACGAGGTAATGTTGTTCTGCCAGAGGAAGTATCAAAAAAATACGGTATAGATACTGCACGATTATTTTTAGTAAGCGTCGCAAGTCCTGATAAAGACGTCGCATGGAGCGAAAAAGGGATTGAAGGAAGTTTTAGATTTGTAAAAAAATTATGTGAATATTTCCAAGCATTTAGACCATCAATAAGTTCAAAAAGAATTGAGAGCAAAATCAACAAAGCAATAAAGCTCATCACCGAGGATATCCAACAGTTTAGATACAATCTTGCTGTCATAAAAATCAGGGAATTATGTGATGTAATGACTGAAGAGCAGGTAAATAGAAAAGATGCAGAAAGCTTTTTAAAATTGTTGCATCCGTTTTGCCCGCATATTACTGAAGAATTATGGAGCAGACTGAAAAATAAAAAACTGATAACACAAGAAAGCTGGCCACAACCAGATGAAACAAAAATCGATGAAAACTTAGAAAAACAGGACAAGATGATGGAAACTGTTGCAATAGATATCCTTAACATTATAAGAATCATCAAGGAAAAACAAGGAAAAGAAACAAATAAAATTTACCTGTATGTAATACCGAATGAATATGAGTTGTATAACCGAACACAATTAATGAAAAAGATTGAAAAGGAAATTATTATTTACAAGGTGAACGATCCAACAAAGCATGATCCCGAAAACAAATCATCAAAAGCAAAACCAGGCAAGCCAGGGATTTATGTTGAGTGAAAAATAGTTTCTGGTTGAGATATCTTTAAAAACATCTTCCTTGTCTAAAAAATATGACAGAACCTTACTGGCAGCTTGAAAAGGCGAGAACTATTCTCGCATCAACCGAAGATGATATTCTGCAGGCATTACAGGATCGGTCACGTTACAAAATTAATAACGGCATGTATCTTCCAGCATCTCCTGAAAGTGTTTTTGAGAGGAGTATAAGGACTATAACGCTTCATCCGATACTCAAACAAAAATATCTTGAAATGATTTCAGGATTATGTCCGACAGGAGAAGACAAGAGTTCATGGGAATCCGCTGCGCATACCGATCTTTCTGCATTGCAGCATATATCCAAAAGGATAGAGATGGGAACGCACGTTGCACAAGCCAAATTTTCAGAAGATGAAGACGCCTATAGAAAATTGATACGCAAAGAAGATCGCCAAGGTATCAGAAAAAAACTCCGAGATGAAACCGTAGAAAAAAAAAGTATTGGAACGGATCTCGCAGAAAGCAAGAACACATCACCTTCCCCCGCAACTAATCGCCGACTTTTACCGCGATACCATTATTCCCCTCACCATCGACGTAGAAATTGAATATATCATGCAGCAAAAGAGTTCACCGGCATACTCCGAAAATAATCAAAGCCTTTATTAACTGAATGTTCCTAAAAAAAGAAAAGGTGTGTTATGTTTTCAGTCATTGAAATTTTTGCATTCATATTTATCGCAATATCAATAATAAAGATTGCAATCGTGTTGTACAATCCAAAAATCTGGGTTGATCGGGTTGTCAAGAAAATCTGGTTTCACGATGTGGGGATGCTGATAGTTTCCTTAGTTCTCTCCGGCATTGTGTTGTATTTCATTCTTGAAGAGCTCACGATTGTACAGATATTTGCAGTCATGTTATTCATGAGTCTTTTGCTTGCCGCAGGCATCTCCATGTATTCAAAAGAAATAGTCAAGACTGCAGAACGATTATATGAAACTGACTTATTAATCCAAAAATCCCTTCCCTACATAATTATCTGGCTCGTCCTCTTGTTGTGGGGATTGAAGGAATTATTCTTTTAGAAGTGGTACAACTAATTTTTAAAGCTCAGAGCTATCGTCAAATTATGAAAAAGAGGAGTGATCGTTCTCCGATGGCAAGAGCGTATTTAACGCATTTGTCGCATCCAATATTCCCTGTCAGAGAAATAGTACTTGCTCAGGAAGTTGATACCCGACTAGAAAACGGTTATAAAACTGACCGACAAGGGCATTGGGATTTTTACACTTATAAAAAAAGAAGAATTGAGATCGGTTATTTCTGCGAATTAACAAGTGCAGGCATCTACGGAGGATTTCTTGGGAAAACATTCGTAGTAGGAGAACGTACAGGCAGCGATTTTGAAAACAACTCCGTTACAACGCCGTGGATAGCCTACCCCGATGTTCACAATGAACAGGATAAACTCTTTATTGAATCAAAATCATGTTTTGTTCATGACAAACTAAAACTCCGTCATGAACAGATGCAATTATACAGAGAGTTGTCAGTGATGCATCCGGATCATCAGGTATTATTTACTATTTATCGGCACGCGGTCAGAAATGTCGATTCTATAGTGGGTACGGAAAAAGAGGTTTATAGAAATATAGCAGGACAGATAAAAGGCTCGCTCGTCCTTCCCTTCAGTATTATGGCTGCATTTCATAATTCAGACGATAAAATGCTGGTGTTTGATTATCAAGGGAAAAAAGAACAATACAAAGCAGTTACTTCAACAACACTTAACCTATTTTTCGAAGGCTCGTACGCGAAAGAAGCAGAAAAGATTATTGCTCAATTAGGATTAGATCCTCACGAGTATACTATAGAAAGACGTATGTCTCCACGTAATTTTAGTGTTGAAGGAAACAAAGTACAACAATTTCCGATTCTCTGGATTGAAGAGAAGAACAAACCAGCTCCAGTCCTTCCCTCAACGCAACCGATAGACTCTGAAACAGGAGTACCTACCACAATTGTAACAGTAACGCTTCCCACCAACGGATTAGGCGTGGGGCTTGAACAGTTAGTAGATGAACCGTATCAGAATATTTCACGGCCGGCATTAGAAGAAGTTCCTATCCCGTTTTAATGTCATTACATTCTAAACAGAGCTATACTATCCAGTGATTCGACAAATTCTTGATATGAAATAAAATGTCCGCAATCAGTAACCACCTTAACATCTACTTGCCGAGGAATAAATCCTGTCCAGGGAAACTCTATTCCTCCTATTGCAATAGTCGCCATTTGCCTATCGCGAGTCAAAGCAAATCGCTCGAGTGCATTCATGACCGCTTCAGGATTGCAAGCATCAGCTATTAACGGAAGGTACGCATATCGGTCATTAATTCTTAATCGTGTTGCAGGACCTCCTTGAATAATCTCTTCGACACTTTTTTCGATGGAATCTGGTGAGCAATAAAGATTCCACCCTTTATCATGAATTTTCTGAAATATTTCTTGCTCTGCTTCAGCTAAAAAATAATTTTCCATGTTAGCAGATATAATTACTGTTTAAAAAACTTATGTCGATGAAACTAATGTTTATTCCGTCGCTTAATCGCAAAATAATAAATCAAAGCTCCAAGCCAATTCAGAAGCGCAACAATAATCACCCATATAACTTTATCATTCTCATGTTTGAATTTGCGCTGCGCAACATCAACAAGCATGTAAATCCAGAATACAAAAAGCAAAATAAACGCAGCGATCATAACAAGCCAAAACAAAAGTAATCCTACAATAAGTCCGGGTCCTAAAAGTTCAGCCATGACCTGGATACGAATAAGAGATTTATAAAATTATCCCACAACCGCCTTAATCCTTCGTACTCCCGCCGAAGAAGCTTCCTCTTTCACAATTTTAAACCTGCCGATCTCTCCTGTCTTACTAACATGCGGACCAGTGCAAATTTCTTTTGAGAACCATCCTTTTTTTTCAGAAGAATCAAGCACGCTGTACACCGAAACCATTGACGGATATTTATGCCCAAACTCAGCCTGCGCTCCCTTCTCAAATGCCGTCGTAAGAGCCATCTCTTCCCTGACAACAGAAAGATTATCGGTAATCTTTTTGTTAACAAGCACCTCAACTTTTTTAATTTCCTCAGCAGTCAATTTTCGCGGGAAGGAAAAATCAAAGCGCAGTCGCTCCGGAGTGATGTTTGATCCGCGCTGTTTCACTTCATCCCCCAGAATCTTTCGCAACGACTCATTAAGTAAATGCGTTGCGGTGTGCAGTCGAACCGTTTGTTCACTATGATCTGCCAAACCTGATTTAAATTTTCCGCTCGAAGCAGTGCGCGATAATTCCTGGTGTTTTTTCTCTTCTGCATAAAACTCTTTCTCATCAACGCTAATTTTTTTCTCTCCAGCCAGCTCTCGCGTCATCTCAAATGGAAAACCATAACTCTGATACAACAAGAACGCATCTTTGCCGGATATTTTTTTCTTGTCTTTTGTCAAGGAATTAAACACGCCGATGCCTTTTTCTAAAGTTTCCAGAAATTTATTTTCTTCTTTTTCTAATTCAGAAAGAATCTTTTTTTTATCTTTCAATATTTCATAATCAAAATAAATTTCAAAAACAGGCTCAGCAACTACTCTTACAAAACGTTCAAGACCGAGATTTCTGCCATGGCGCACAGCCCGCCGGATTAATCTTCGCAACACATATCCCTGCTCAACATTTCCCGGTACAACACCCTCAGCGACGATAAAAACACTTGCCTTGACATGATCTGCAATAATTCTCATGGATTTTCTGTTTTTCTCATCAGCATACTTTTTCCCGGAAATCTTTTCAATAGATTTTATTATAGGAAGAAAACAATCAGTCTGATATACATCACTCAAACCGTTCAAAATAGCAATTGTTCGTTCGACCCCCATGCCTGTATCGATATTTTTTTGTTGTGCTTCTTTGTAATGTCCTTCTTCATCTTTCTCATACTGCATGAGTACATCATTCCAGATTTCAACCCAGCGCTTATCCTCAGGATCAAATTGTTTGGGAGGTTTTTCTTTTCCTTTCCAAAAAAACATTTCAGTGTCTGGTCCGCACGGTCCACTCTTTCCAGCAGGCCCCCACCAGTTATGCTCGCTTTCCAAAACCCCGCCTTCCAAAAATGCGATTCGCTCGCGCGGCATTCCCAAAGAAAGCCATATCTTTGTCGCCTCATCATCTCGTGGAACCTGCGACACTCGCCTGTCCCCACCAAAGACGCTCACTGCAAGTTTTTCAAGAGGAATTTTCAAAACCTTAGTCAAAAATTCAAAACTGTATGTAATCGCTTCTTTCTTGAAGTAATCGCCAAGACTCCAATTTCCCAACATCTCAAAAAAAGTTAAATGCGTGTCATCACCAACTTCGTCAATATCCTGCGTTCTAACGCATCGCTGCACATTCACGAGACGCTTTCCAAACGGATGTTTTTGTCCAAGTAAGTAGGGAACAAGCGGATGCATACCTGCAGTAGTGAACAAAACAGTAGGATCATTCGCAGGGATCAGAGAAGAATTCGGGATTTCTGAGTGTCCCTTCTCCTTAAAAAAAGTTATATATTTTTTGATAAGTTGGGTGCGATTCATGAATAGAAGAGAGAAAGGATGTTTAAAACATTTGCGAATTAAGCAACCTTTAGCTTATCAAATAATTCGTAATCGGTGTTTTGAATAGTCTGAGAAAAATTTCCAAGTGCTTCAAATAATTCTTCGCGCAAATCAGGATATCCTCGAGCTATAACTGTAAAAACTTTTTCCTTTTCCTTTTGATTTTCATCATACAATTCTGCAAGTCGCCGCTTTCCTGCTTCACTTCGCAGCATTCGTCGCGCCCATGCATCTTTATCCTCCATTCTTTCTCTTAAAGTTGTATAGACTTGAGAACTCAAAACTCTTTGCCGCTGTAAATAATCCCATGCACGCTCATTTAAGGGAACAACTGCATGACTTTCTAATCCCAGTTCCTCCATAACGCGTACCCCGTCTTCAAGTCGATCGACATAAAAAAAGATCTGAGAAATAATCCCTCCTGCACTTTTAATGACTGGTACCCATTTGTCACGAGGTGAAGATCCTTCATTATTTAAATCAGAAACAAGAGCAACATGCTTTCCTCTCATATCTGCACCGATGCATTTTCCGTCCTTATAGATCATGACTCTTGCCTTACTCATTTCAATAGCAACAGGATTTGAAAATATCCAGTCACGTGATTCTCCTCCAGCAATAATATCTATTTCTCCTCCATACTGTTGAACTAAGTCAGCCAGATCGTTGCATGCTGCATGATCGTGATGTTGATGTTTCATAACAACTTCACTATTTACCTGATAAGGACCAATTTGTCCAGATGTATACGGGAAAAAAGTTTCAGAAAACTGGAACCCTTTGTCCTCTATTAAAAATTGTAGATTCCTTTGTTGCATCTGGTTCAGATCCAAATTCATTTTTTGCTAAAGAAACTTTGCTATAAAAAGATTCTTTCAATTTTTCATCAGAAACAAGTAGTACAATCAGCCCAATTGTTCCAATTTCCGTTTGATTTCATCAAGTTCTTTGTGAATATCACGCGACTCACGCACACCAATATGAGATGAAATTTTTTTTTCATGATTTTCTTTGACATATTCAGGCATCAATCCTGCAACAGTGTTCAGCGTAGATTTCAAAGAGGCAAGTCCTACCCTTAATTCACTTTTCAGCTTCATTTCTTTTTTTCGCAATGAACGGTAGTTTCTGATGCTTCTCACTATTTCAAGCAGATTCATCTCACTCGTCAATACCTGTTTTTTCAGATCAACTGCTTCTCCCGATTCAATGCGCACATGTCGTACATCCATGGTCAAATTTTTTCAAATAAATGAGAATCAATAACCTCTAATCGTGATTTGATCATTTGCGTTTCCCGCTCCCAGGTCTCCAGCTCCTTGTCTTCTTTTGCTTTCACTTCTTTGAGTTTTGTAAGCAATTTTTCAATATCGTTCACTTTATTTTGAATATCATAAAATGCCTCCTGTGTCGCCTGGAATTTATCCAACTTAATATAGATCGCATCACCTTTTTGTTTTTTAAATTCAGTCGGTTTCACAGGCTCGGGCGCAGGCTCATGCAAAACTTCGTCGGATTTTCGAAAGCCGCTCATGTCAAATTGTTTTTGGGATTTTTTCGGGCTGACTGTCTCTTTTATTTGCTGATTAAGCGGCATCTCTGTCGAAGAATAAAAATCATCAAATGAATCTTTCCCTCCAGAGACTTCTGCCTCAAATTTTTCCGGCAAATCAGGAAGTTCAGGCAAAGCAGGCAGATGTTCAACCTCAGGCTCGGGTAAATCGGGTAATAATTCCTTTTCCTCTTTTTTTCCAAACCAGTTCATAGTCACTCCTTTTACTTAATAAAATTCCCTAATTTAAAAACATTTGTTTTTTATCAGAAGAGAATTTTAAAAAATAACCGGATTTTTAACGCCATTTACAATCGAAAGATATTAAAATGAAAACTTCTATTAAAGGATACTTTCTGACGAACATGGCCAAAAAAAAATCAAAAAAACCTTCTAAAGCGTCTGAACCAAAAAAAACAGTGGAAGACAGCCAGATAGTGCTTCTCAAGTCTATCGTCGAAGATTTGATAGGCAAGCAATCAATTCCCATCATTGATCTATTGGCAGGAAAAAAACCAGTGAACGAATTTTCCATTGCCGAAAGCCTGAAACTGACTATAAACCAGACGCGAAACATTTTATACAAACTGTCAGATCTTGGTCTTGTTTCATTCACCAGAAAAAAAGACAAAAGAAAAGGGTGGTATATTTATTTCTGGACATTAAATGCCCAGCAGTCGATTCTTTTACTTGAAGAAAAGCTAAAAAACAAACTCAAGGAATTAAAAAATCAGCTGAGAAACAGGAAGATGAATCGGTATTATTCCTGCAGCGTATGCTCAACAGAAGTGAATGAAGAGGCCGCACTGCTGAATAATTTTACCTGCCCTGAATGCACGACAGTCTACCAGCTCGTCGATGACACCGAGCATGTAAAAAATATTGAAAGGGAAATGGCAAAGATTTCAAAAGAGCTCACACTCGTCTCAGAAGAAGTCAAAAAACAAAAGGAAAAGCAAGACAAAGAAAAAGGAAGAAAGATAGTACGGGAGGAAAGAGAAAAGAAAGAGAAAAGAAAAATGGCCCGATTAAAACGGATGGCTGAAAAAAAGAAGTTGATAAAAGAAACAGAAAAGAAGAAAGCGCCAAAAAAGAAAAAACAGAAAAAAACGGTAAAAAAAAGAAAATAAGATGGTCCGCTGGTTTGAGGAAAAATTTGAAAAGGATGGAATGAGAAAACATACCCTCAAAAGAATCGACGGCAGTTCCCGCGTTGAGAAAATAAAAGATGCCTACCGATTTTTCAGCGTGACAAATTGGCTGATTATCGTTAATATCTTTGTCTATCTTCTACTGCAGGTTTTTTTGCTGTCCGGCATCAGCCAGGAACATTTGTTCTATTATGTTGGCCTAAGCGCAAGTACTTTTTTTTCAGGAGCATATTGGACTCTGCTAACCAGCATGTTCGCTCATCAATGGCTGCCGCACCTTTTTTTCAACATGATATCATTGTTCTTCGTGGGGAATTTTCTTGAAAGAATAATCGGAAGAAAAAAGTTTTTCTGGTTTTATCTCGCCTCAGGAATTTTTGCCGGATTATTTTACGTAACATTATCATTTTATTTTGGAGCCTCACCTCTCGGAGCAAAAATAGTTATCGACCCGAGCCAATATGCAGTCGGAGCATCAGGAGCAATTTTCGGCATTGCGGGATTGCTTGCAATACTGACGCCGTTTATGCAGGTCTATTTAATAGCCGGACCAATTATAGCGATTATACTGCAGGCAGTAATAACAAGTGCATTTCCGGATATTTCTGCGCTCTCTCTTGTCAATCTTATAGTAACCATCTACATCTTTGTCTCAATTTTTGCCATGTTCTCATTCAATGAAACGATAAGAAAAATAGCTATACCAATGGCAATGCCGTTCTGGCTGCTGCCGATTGTTGCGATTGTTCCACTCATGATAGCAGGATTATTCGTCGACCTTCCCATCGGCAACACCGCGCATCTCGGCGGATTGATTGCAGGAGTGGTGTACGGATTATATCTGCAAAAAAAATACAAAAAGAAAACAGAAATGTTAAGAAAAATGTTTCGGTAGGAATGTTTTTAAACAATCTTTTTTTTAGTTTATAGAGGTGGAAATACCTCAGAGAATTCTGAGAGATTATTATGGAAGAACAAAACACATTTCAAACGTATAGAGAAAGATTAAAAGATAAGATACGTCATTTAGAATATTTACGACGTATTGCAGAGTGAACCTCCCCACCCCAAGGGTTTGCCTGCGGGCAAATCCGCTGCGGCGGAGTGGGGCATCAACGACTAAGCAAAATCGATCAGATTCAGCTGCTCTCCTTTTCTTCCTTGTGTCTGAA
>JBDKJQ010000007.1:0-25150 GCA_039796495.1 archaeon
TTGCCGGCGATAGAAATACTGTAACGGTCCATACTGAATCGAACTGCAAATATATGTTTGACGTAACAAAAATTATGTTTGCGAAAGGAAACCTTTCCGAGCGAGTGCGGGTTCCTCAGCAGGTGAAGAAAGGAGAAATTATTGTTGACATGTTTGCGGGCATTGGATATTTTAGCATTCCACTGGGAAAATTATCTCCTGCAGAAAAAATTTATGCAATTGAATTAAATCCTGTTTCCTTTTATTTTTTGCAGAAAAATATTGCTTTAAATAAATTAAAAAATGTTGAGGCTGTGTGCGGGGATAATCGAACTATTATTGAGGAACTTATCGCTCGCGGGGTAAAAGCTGATCGTGTGATGATGGGGTATCTGCCGCCGCCCAAAGCATTTTTACCGTCGGCATTCACTATAATAAAAAAGGGCGGCATGATTCATTATGAAGATTTAGTAAACAGTGCCACAAAAGATGAAGATATTAAACGGGTGATGCGAGATATTGAGCATGTTGCTGCAGAAAAAGGATTTAGTGTAAAACTTGTATTGGCGAAGTGCATTAAGAGCTATGGGCCGAAGATTGACCATTACGTGTTTGATGTGAAGGTTGAGTAATTATTCAAAAATTAATTGTGCATCAGGTAGATTTTCTGATTTTAATTTTTCTGCAATAGGTTCAATAATTGATTTTTCGTATTTTCCATAAAGACCACTTTTTTTATAGAATTTTATTAATTTTGATTGTCTGTTATTTACAATATAAATAGATCCTCCTCCTGTTGCTTTAGCTTCAAGATTTTCAAAGCCATATTTATTTTCTGCGATCTCAATGAATCCTTGCAATGTGTGGAGATGTCCTACCCCATAACCTTTTTTATCGTCGATTGCAAAGATGAAATTGCTTTCTTGGATAGATATAGTAGTAAACAGGCCTTCATATCCTTCTTCAAAAACTTTTTTTATATTTATTTCAGCAATTTTCCAGTCTGTCTTATCTTGAGTTTCATAAAACTGAATTTGAGGTATATGTATTAGTGGCATAAAAAAATTATTTTTACTGATTTATAAATTTTTGTGTTAGATATTTTTTTAATTTTTGCTCTTAAGAAATTAATTATTTCTTCTCCGCATGCAAACAATAAAAACTATTTTTCATATTGTGCACTCTTTTTTTTAGAAAGTCATCAACAACTTGTTTTTTCTCTCCTAAGTCTTGATTTTTGAAATCAAAGCAATAAAATACTCCTTTTATTTCATCTTCATTTTCAAAATTGAGTCTGAGTGTTTCTTCTTTGTAATCTATCTTCATACCTTTTTTTCCTAAGTAATCGTGTATCTGTTTTTTGTATGCTTCTCTTTTTTCTTTTTCCTGCGGAAAAACAAGCGATTTCATTTTAACCAAATCATCATTAATTCCTGGCATGACGAGCAAAATATGTCGACGGGAAACTCTCATTATTTCATCGAGGAATTGCTTGTCTGTTACTAGTTTGTGTGGAAGCCATGCAGCATACACGACATCAAATGAATTATCTTGAAACGGCAGTTTGTATGGGGGAGTTTGCGGGTGATGTAATGCAGTAATTCTATTTTCAAATTTTTCCTGTTTGATTAATTTTTTATTGCTTCAATTGTTTTTTCATTTTCATCGATGCAGGTGACACTTTGTGCAAAACCAGAAATTTTAATGGCGAGTCGCGCGAGTGGTCCTGGCCCGATCTCAAGGCATTTTTGATTTTCAAAATCGAGCGTACTTAATATCGTCGGCAATTCTTTGGTATTTTTTTCCACACTTCTTTTCACAATCGTAAGATATGCTTCAATGAAGTCCATTTATGAGTAAAATGGGAAAGGTTTATTAGGCTTTTGCAGTAGAAATAATACAAATTTATTTTTTTCCGATTGTAATCTGCGGTTTTTTGTATGAAATTTCCCATGCTAGATTGTAGCAATATGCACCAACGTTTTCTATTTTGATACGATCTCCTTCTTTTAAGTTTCCGTGAAATTTTCCCAGCAGATCATTGTTGAACAATAAGGGGCCAGCCAGAACGTATTCTTTTGATTTTTCTTTTGTCTCTTTTGTTTGTTTTATTTTTGAAAAGGTAAATTGTGATAATGCAATTTTTGGTAATAGGTTGATACCTGCATCCAGAATTGCGTAGGTTATGTCCCCTCTTTCTTTAATGACATTTATGCGAGTTATCAATTCAAACGCATCGGCAACAAGGCATCTTCCTGGTTCAATTGCGATCGTGTCATAATTGTTTTTTAATCTTCCGATGGTCTGGGCGATGCTTTGAAAGTAATCTTCCAGCGTATGTCCCAGATTCTTTAATTTATGGTGGTCTGGAAAACCTCCTCCCAGATCAATATAATCGAGATGAATCGCGTGCATTTCAAAAAATCTTTTTAAAAATTCGTACACTTTCGACAGAAATATTTCATAATCGCTGAGGGATTGCTGCGTGCCTGGATGAAAGTGCAGCCCTCTTATTTTCAGGAGGTTATCCTTTGCGCAGGCAATTATGTCTTGCAATTGTGATTCATCAAAGCCAAATTTTGATTCATTGAGGTTTATCCTTATTCCTACCTGATAAGGCTTTCCTTTGAGAAGTGAAATTATTTTTTCCATCTCTGATCTACTGTCGACATTAATAACCATATTATTTTTTATAGTTTTTTGCAGCTCTTCCTTTGTTTTACATGGTCCGTTAAATATTATTTTTTTCCCGAAATTTTCAACATAAATTATTTCATTCAAAGAAGCAACTTCAAAACTGCTGCCCAGTTTATTGAGTTTTTCCAGCAATGCATGAAAAGAATTTGTTTTTACAGAATAAGCAATTATATATTTTTTCAGATATTTTTTGCAGAGTGCATCAAGATTTTTGAAATTTTTTTCAAGAATTTCTGGCTTGAAAATGAAATAGGGGGTTGAATGGTCCATCTGTTAAGATGAAGAGAGAGGTTTAAAAAGATGTATGCTGCAGTAAAAAATAAGAGCCAACTCCTAATACAATGAGACTTGCTTTCAAAATTTCAAATGATATGTACTCTGCTGGATTAGAGGTTATTTCTCCTCTGTTACTTTTCTGTGCTGATGCAATCGCACTATCCCATTTACTTTTATTGAATAATGCATATCCTGGAATACATACTTCAAGTGCAATCTCCCGAAGAGAATAAGAACCATTCATAACTAGCTGAGGAGATCTATAGGGATTTTCTTTACAAAGATTTTCTAAAGGCATAACTATCAATTATAAACCATTTAATAAATATTATTATAAACCATTAAAGATACTTTTTATCATGACCTTTAACTTCGAAAATTCAAAAAAACTTGCTCTTGGAAAAAAGGATAAGTCAAGTATTCAGGGAGTTGACGCGCCGATTAGAGATCTTGTGTCTTTTGTTAATGTTCATGATGACTATTTTACGACGAGCTCGTGTTCTGGCAGAACTGTTTTGATTAAGGATGAAGAGAAAAAACAACCGGGATTATTTTTATTTCGAACGCATGAGAGGATTAGTTTTAAAGAACTAAAGGAAGCATTGGAAAAAATTTCTGAGGAAAATAAAAAAGGGAGGGTTATGTTCAAACAGGAGCCATGTTTACTGGTCGTTTCCTGCAAAAATAAGGATTCGCAGTGGAAATTATTTTCTCTTGCGCGCAATAATGGTTGGAAAAAATCGGGCATCTTATCTATTGATAAGAAACTTCTTATTGAACTAATGTCTACTGAGACTATCAGTTTCCCTATTCTGGATAGAGGAAAAATTTTGGTTGATGATGAGTTTTTAAGGTTAGTTTTGGAGAGGGCAAATAAAAACTTGGATAAGGGGTGGGAGAAGATTAAGCGGCTTGAGAGGTTGGTTGAAAAATTATGATTTTGTAGTCTTTCTTATACTCCATTATCGAGAAAAAATTTAAATACTTCTGAAACATGTATAATCTATTATAGTAATTTGAAAAGAAATAGTTACGAGGTAAATCTTGGCGGACGAACCTCGCGTATTCTTAATTGTAAGTATAAATAACAATAGTATTTAAATATATTGTTGTTGTAAAAAAACAAATAAATATGGAAACAAAATAGAGAGTGAAAGGAGGGGATATGGTTTTAGATTTTGCAAAAGAAGCGATAAGTAATATTGACACTCATAGTATCAATTTTGACGACTTGAAAGCAGGTAAAGCAAACATCAAGGTTTTTGGCGTTGGTGGTGCTGGTTGCAATGCAATCACCTGGCTTTTCAATAAAGGAGTGAATGGTGCTGGAGTTTATGGCTGTAACACTGATGCACTGCACTTAAGCATCACAAAAGCTGACGAGAAAATTCTTTTAGGAAAAGAATTGACACGCGGTCTTGGTGCTGGCGGAAAAGCAGAAGTGGGACGAGAAGCTGCAAAAGAATCTGTTTCTGAACTTAAAAAAGCAGTCAGCGGCGCTGATATGATTTTCATCATCGGCGGTGAAGGCGGCGGAACTGCAACAGGCGCAATGCCGGTCGTAGCTCAGTTATCAAAAGAAACAGGTGCTGTCGTTATCGGTGTTGTCACAATGCCGTTTGAATGCGAAAAAGCACGAATAGACAAGGCAGAATTCGGACTTCAAGAATTGAGAGAACATGTTGATACTGCAATAGTAATTGACAATAACAGACTGGTTGATATCGCAGGACAGCTTCCTATTCAGCAGGCATTTGCTGTTGCGAATGAACTTATCAGCACGATGATTAAGGGAATTGTAGAAACAATTACTTTACCGAGTTTAATTAACTTGGACTATGCTGATGTTTCATCTATTATGAAAAAGGGAGAAGTTGCTGTTATCGGGATTGGAGAATCAGACTCAAGTGATCGAGTTAATGAATCAGTTCGACAGGCTCTTACACATCCATTGTTAGACGTGGACTACAGAGGTGCGAACGGCGCATTAATTCACATTACATGCGGCCCTGATATGAAACTCGAGGAATTTAGCCAGGTTGGTAAAATGGTTACTGAAAACATTGCAAACGAAGCTCAGGTTATTATTGGTGCACGAATCAATAAGGACTTTGAAGGACGAGTGCGTGTTATTACTATCATGACTGGTGTCTCAAGCCCGTACATCCTTGGTAAGAAAAGATACCAAGAGCATGATCACGTCGGCGCGAGAGACCTGGACGAGCTTGGCATAGATTTTGTGCGATAAGGCTTTTTTGGGGAAAAACCCACGTTGATTTTTAACTTCTGCCCCATCGGGGGCAGATTTTTTATTTTTTAATTGAGGATTTTTTGTATATTGTTTGGTATCTAAATTTTTAAAAATAATAATTACTTTTTGGTACTATGATTCTTGAAACTGATTGGAATATTACTGACCGACCTGGTTATTTTGGAAAGAAGCGTGATGAGATTCAAAGAGGATTTGATAATCGATACGGTAAAAATAACTGGAGAGTCGTATGGCAATGGGGAGATGCAGTTATAGAGAGAGCAGAAGCATTACAACTATACGAAGATGGTTATTATGAACATTTTAAGAATACACATCAGCTGCTTGAATGGCTTGTAACAATCTTTTCAAATGTTTTTGATACTGCTCCATCAAATGTTGAAGCAGGGTTTAGTTATGCTATCCAAGAAACTCCCAACAATCATATTCATGACGTTGCGATACGAAGAGCAGTATTACGAAGAGGCTCGCAATTTAAAGGAGATAGATTGCTTGAGGTAAGGAGTGTCAACGGGGAGGGATGGGTTTTAAGTCCTTGCAATATTCCTTTTCATTTGCCGCACATGATTTATCAAGGGGTTACTAAATATGCAGGAGAAGAAAGAGATTTTATACAAAATCCTCCGTGGTGGATAAAAAAAGGCGTTAAGAATAGTGTGGAAGAGTTTTACCAACAAAATAAAGTTCTGCTAACGAAAGGTGATTCTATCCTTATGATTTTTTAAAATCATTGTCGGTTGTTGCACCTTGAATATCGAGCCAGTCTTTCTTTTTTCTTACACTGCTGTTCAGTCGCCATACTTCCTCTAGGAGATACGGGCGATAGTGGTGATTGCGTGCTAAATACATTAATCCATTGAGATCTTTTGGAAAACATTTTCCTCCAAATCCGAAATCACCGTCGTGGCCAGGCACCTGGATGTTTTTTCCGATTCGATCATCATGCAAGATTGCATCTTTAACGGTGTTATAATCAACGCCGACTGCTGTGCATATACCGAAAAGCTCGTTTGCAATTGCTATCTGACTTGCCAAAAAAACATTTGCTGCATATTTTATCATCTCTGCGGTTTTGATATCAGTAGATAGGTAGGTCGCGTTTGGAAATAGCTCTTTATACATGGCGACTACTTTATCATTCACTTGTTTATTATTTGCGCCGATCACTATCCGGCTTGTGTTTTTCATGTCCTCTTCTGCATGTTTTTCTCTTAAAAATTCCGGGTTAAATGCAAACTGAAACGGAAACTTTTTTGCAAGCGCATCAGTTGTTCCTGAGACTGCGGTTGATCGAATGATAACAATTGTATCACGCGGATCTCTCTGGATATTTTGCAAGAGGTATTCCAAAGAATTATGAATTGCTGAGTAATCCATTTCTCCGCTGGGTTTCATCGGTGTTGAGACACAAATAAAAATTATTTCTGCTGCTGCGACTTTTGTGATATCATGAAATTCTGACTTAAATTTGTCGTAATATGACACTTCGTGTTTTGTTGCAAGTATCTTTCCGGTTATTCCTCCGACGACACCTGCTCCGATAATCCCTATTTTCATAGATTTTTATGAGGAATTGTCTACATAAACTTTTCTACAACAAACAACTAGCAATCTATCAAACAAATATTTATAAATCATCTATTATTTCTTTGCCATCTCTTTTTATCATGGAACTTTTTGATAGCGAAGAAATGAGGCGAAGCGTTGTAGAAGCGATGAACAAAGAGCTGCAACCGTATGAACGTGCGATCGCACAGATGATGAAGGATTTTTCCGGTGTGCAACTCGATGAAAAATTAATCATCGGTATTCATCGCTCGTGCTCATTGTGCAAGGAAATTTTGCAGAAACAATTTTCCGGAAAGAAAGAGTATTAAATTACTTCGCGCGTTTATCTTAATATTCATCCCGTGACAGCTTTTTTATTGGCTTGTAGAATCGATTGCCCCATGCATTGAAGAACACTCGTGTGACGAGAGAAGGCCGGTGCAATGGTTTTGTATTTTCATAGGCATATCCAATGGTCAGCAATAATTCTATTTCTCCGCTTTCCGGAATGCCTAAAAAATCTTTTAATACCTGTTCAGGAAATAATTCGACGATGGAACAGGCAAATCCTTCCTCAGCTGTTTTTAAGAGTATATTTTCAACAGCGAAACCGACTTGGTGCTTAACGTATTTTTCTGCGCGTTTGTCAAATAGTTTTTTTGCGGATTTTATATTTGAGCAGACAACGATTACGTAGGGAGCTTTTTTTATGAAATCCTGTTGGCAGTAGTCGGCCACTTTAGAAATTATTGAGGCATCGTCAATGACAATATAATTGAGTGTGTGCAAATTTCCGGGATTGGGAGCGTGATTTGCGGCTATAATCAGCTCAGTCATTTTTTCTATCGGAGGCTTTTTCATCGAGAACTTTTTTGATTCACCCCATTTTTTTATCGCTTGGTTAAGTTCCATAATTATCTAGGAAAAATAAGTATAAAAAACTTTATATTTTTTAAGAAGTCAAAATTTTAAAATTTTATCGTGCTGAGCTATATCTTCCAGATGCGAGCAGATATCCAATTAATGCTATATTAATAATTATACCGAGCAGTGCTTCGAGTGATGCGAATAACCTGTTGATGCCGATCGGACTTATGTCTCCGAAACCAACTGTAGTAAATGTGATTACACTGACATACAATGCTTCATGGAATGAGAGCTGTTTTTCTTTTCCATTCTCTGTGAATAAGCCATTTCCCGATGTAAATGCGCCTGCAAATAATAAAATTACCATAATAATAGTTGTTATATAACTTATCAAAAAGTGCACAATTTTTTTTGATTCAAATGTTCTTTGTATCCATAACATCAATCCGGTTGAGTAGATTAAAATAAATATGAAAACGGTGGTCAGTAACGTATTAATGTTTTCTCGCAATATTGCAAAAAGGACGATAAAAAGCATTACTGCTCCGATAGTGGTATAATCCTCTAGTAGCGCTCCCCCCTCTTTCCAGATATGGTGTATTTTCGTAATAAGAAAAAGTATGATAAGAAAAATAGTAAAATAACGCGGATAATATACCAATTTCCTTGTTGTAAGCGAAATAATCAACGCAGCGACAATCAAAATGGCGAGCACGAATTCAATTTTTGACGGATGATGAACGTGCTGGTGCTTTCCTCTTTTTGTATGTTTCATATTTCTATTAATAAACGTTGATTTAAATGTTTTGTGAGGGTTTTGTGATAAAAAGTATTTGGTTAAAACGTCCCTTCGTGAGTTTCATTTTATATTTTCATCAACTTCAAAAATGAAACGTCCCTTCGTAACGCCGAATTTCAATGATTTTAAAAAAATGTGAAATTCAACGTCCCGAGGAGGACTCGAACCTCCGACCCCATGATTAACAGTCATGTGCTCTACCAACTGAGCTATCGGGACTTACAATTTGAAACAAAAAACACTTTTTAAATATATTTATTGGTAGAAAAGTAAAGATTATTCATTATCTTCTTCATCCTCATACTCCTCATCTTCTTCGTTTTCTTCTTTCTTAAATTCTCTTCCTAAATTTCTGCCTTTGAGACGTTTAGCTTTTCTTTGCCGTTCCAATTTTCCATAGACATTTCCCTGCTTGCTTCCCTGAATCAATAATGTAACGCCGTCCATTGCATCTTTGATTTCTTCGCTGTCTCCTATAATGCCGACAAGATTGTCTTTCATTGCAAACCTGCAATTTGTCAAGTTGCTTAGCGTTCTTAATGTTCTTCCCTGGGTTCCGATTATCCTTCCCCTGATTCTTTCAAAATCTTTTCTTTTTGTTATATCTTTTATGTTTATTATCTGCAGTATGACATCTTCTTCTTTCAATAAAAGAGAGGTGTCTGCGGAAAACCCCACATTCATTGCTTTCATGACTTCCAATGTAAGGAACTCGTCCTCAGAATTTCCATCAATGAATACATTTTTGCCCCTGTTGGACAGTCTTATTCTTAGCTCGCGCTCAATTCGCCGTTTGTTTTTCAACACTTCTGCCAGATTGTCAACATATATTTCTTGCATGTTTTATTAATAAAAAATGACGTTATAAGCGTTGTTATTTCTTATTGAAAGCTCGTTTATTCATAATTAAATCTCAATTTCAATATCCCAATCCATCGGTATAAGTGTTAGGTTTATCTTATGCTGGAATGAATTTTTCTTTTTCCAATCTTTGATTCTCGACTTTATGTCTTGAATAAGTTTACTACGATTTTCTATTTTGTGCGCACTCATCTTGATAAAAATTTCAATAGGAGCGATTTTAACTTTAATCTGTGACGTATTTGCATACACAAAAACATCTTCAATATTTGTGCTTTCAGAAACTATTTTTTGGATAGCCTTAGAAAGAGATACAATTTCTTGCTTTTTTATATTTTTATCATCATACTCAATAGTAATCATAGGCATTATCTATCGTGGCAAGTATTCTTTATAAAATAATCGTAAAATAACTATTTACTTTTTGTGGAATACATAGACTAACAGTGGTTTGTTTTTTGAGGCAAATGCTCTGTGCGGAATATTTTTTGGTACAATAAGAACATCGTTTGCTTCTTGTACGAATTCTTTTCTGTCCACAACATGCGTTAATTTTCCGGCAATGACGAGTAATAATTGTGGGCGTGTATGTGCATGTTCTTCCCAGACGCTTCCTTTGGGAAACATGATATATTCCTGCTCAAGGATTTTGTTATTCAATAATTTTTCTTTTTGCTCTTCGTTCATGTGGTAGACTTCCATGTTTTCCCAGTTATCTGCAATAAGTTCTCCAGCATTGCTTATTTCTTTCATCAGAGAAACAATAGATAAGGAGTTATAAAATTATCTGAGCTGCTGGTTTAATAGTGCTCCGATCAAAACTCGCTCTTAATATCTTTAATATATCCTTTCTTTTTGAGCCAGTCGATTGCTGCGGGAGTGTATTTGAATAAGATATCTCCTCGTTTATCGCCGTCAAATTCCCACGGCTCAACAATAACAATGTCGTTGGGTCGTATCCATAATTTTCTTCGCAATGAGCCGGGGATGCGGCAGTTTCTTTCTTTTTCATCAAAACATTTTACGATCATGCGGTTTGCGCCCACTCGTTGCTCAACAATTCCTATTACTTCCCTTCCTCGAGGAATCCGTACTCTAATGGGTCCTGTTGATTGCTGTGGTTGATCTCCCTGTTTTTTATTCTGATTACTTTCTACAGCAGGTTCTTCAATTGTTTCTTCTCCCCAATCATCCATCCTATACCCAGAAAAAATGTGTTTATAAATATGTGGTTGTGATTTGTTTGTATTCGGCAAATCAAAAAATATATAAATTAGAAAATCTTTTTTTATTGATGGATTATAGTGAGAAAGTTAGTTCGTCGATATACGATGGTCCTTATGCTGATGATATTGCAGAACGATATGGTATCGGTGGTTCTCCACCGGGAGGCAATGAAGAAGCTGATCTTCGGGCATTAGCTGGAAATCCTCCTAGAAAAGATATAACGAATAAACTTTCTGAAACATCTGAAGGTTAGTTGTTATACTGGAAAAATACTATGGAAAATAATTTAGAGAATTCTTTGTCACGGTATGAAATTGCGTTGAGTAGAGAGCGATCAATAATGAATGATGATGGTGATATTTCTATTTTAGAACTTCCTCCTGAAGAATATGATCAATCGAAATGCAATCAGGATGATACATCGTATTATCTCCGTAAATTGAAGACTGTGTTTTTTTGATAAACGATTAGGGAATACGCTCATGACACGCTTCCCTATGAGAATCGTATTCAATTTTATTACAAAAATTTTCGTCAGGTATGATTTTTCTCTGCACTACCATTTTAAGATAACAGTTATCTCTCATATAGCGATAATTGTATTTGTATTCTATACGATCACAAAAAGAAGGGTCTCCCTTTTGAAGAGCATTATTGATATATTCATCGGTTCTATCAATAGGAATGAGCGATGGAAAAATAAGCATCAAAAGTATTGGTACAAAAAATATAATTCCTGTAACGATGTAAAATAATTTTTTATTTTCTTTGAATAAAAAAACAATCACTCCTGTAAGTATCAAAATAGAAAATATAAAGACAAACCAAAAACCGATTAGTCGAGTAATTCCAAATTCGTCTGTACCGTTGTATAATAAATATAATCTAAATCTTCCAGCAATTAAATAACTGACAGGGATAACTGATACAAATGCTATAAAAAAGTGGTTAAAATGTAAGCTTTCTTTGGTAGATTGGATATTTTTATCTTTTGATTTTTCTTTATGTAAAGTTCTAATAGCAAGTATTATCGAGGTTAGTATAGTTATTGCTAAGGAAAATAATCCAGATGTTAAATAACTTAGTTCTTCAATTCCTCTTTCGATTACAAGAGAAGCGAGATAACCTAGTAAAAACCATAAAGTAAGATACATAATAACCGAGGATATTCCAATAATAAGGGGCATAAAAAATTTATTAGTGTAAATTTTTAATCTATGAACAATAAATTGATTAAAATAAATGGAGATTATTGCAATAATGATGGGCAATAACAAAGTAGCTAATGTCCTAATATCTGCCATAATTCTATAAAGAATACCTCTTTAAAAAACCATCTTTCTACATTAACACCAGTGCAACAGGGATGTCATCGATCTGGAAAATTCCCTCCTGCTTTATAATGCCTGCTTCAAGTGCTGTTGCAACTGATTCTTTTCCGACGATATTAAATGTTGCGTCTTCTTTCTGCATATTTTGCAGGATTTTTATTGTTTCCTTTTTATTTTTCTCTTCTCCCTTGAAAAAATTTGGTCTCACTTCAATTTGCCGCCTCCCTTCTTCAAATTTTTTCCCGATCAATTCAGTGTCTGCAAGTGCGACAATGGTCCTGTATGACTGGTGGATTTTTATGTGCATCTTATGCGAGGGATAACCTGTTTATAAGAATTATGATAATTAAAAATAAAATAAAAATTACTTTCCTAACATTCTGCAAACTGTCGTTCCGCAATTAGGGCACTTTCCTTTCATCATGCGAGTCCCTCGTTTTGTCTTTGACTCTTTTCCATTTTGCATCTCAACAGTTTTTTTACATTTAACACAATATGCTTCTGTCATTTTAGATATAATTCAAATAACCTCCTTTCAGGAATTTGCATGTTCCTACCAATAATTAATGGTATATAAATGTTGTTTTTTACGAGGGGGGGATGAAAAGAAATATAACTGACAAAGCAATTATACTTAGTCCTTGAAGTAATAGGCGATACCTCCAACGATAGTACGTATTTGTCTTTATACAAAAAAATAATCAAATCCTACTTCTGACGCTGTGCTTTGCACCGCACGCAAGACAGTGTATGAACGAGAATCCTTTCTCTTTTATCAGTTCAGTGTCTGGTTTTCCGCATTGACTGCAGATGACAAATTCTTTTGCATAATCCTGGATTTTCTCATTGATCTTTTGGGAAGAAATTTTTCTTTGCAGAATTGCGCGACCGTTCCTCAATACACCGGGAGTGGCAAGCTCTTTTAACAACAGTTTGAACACATGCTCGCTGTCCCGTCTCATATAACTTGCTATTTGCGAAATATTGGTGAGGATGGTCTTATTTCCTTCGAGATGGCCTTCTACTTTCGGAATTTCAAATCTGTCTTTTGTTTTTTGGAGCGGCTTTAGTTTTTTGTATGCTTCATTGAGTAATACTTCATATGTTTCCATGAAATTGTATACGGAAGGGAGTTTTTAAGTGTTGTTAATCTAAGAATCAGGTGAAATAATCTGGGTCGACACCTTGTGTGAAATTAATATATCCTTTATGCACTTTCCATCGCTCGATTGTTTTTGGAAGCGATTCGAATTTTGGATAGCGTAATGTTCTTTTCCATTCTGATGCCTGCGTTTTTCCTTCGGTTTCATGTGAAGGAAATTGATCCATCCAACTCCATCGTACGATGTACATTTCCCTTTGCAGCACTTTTTTTTCTACACTTTCTGCTGATTCAAACAGCCGAATACTTCTTACAGGAACGCTGAGTTCATAGACAGTCATTCCCCAAAAACCCATGCCTATGAAATATTCGTCGTATTCCATTTGCGATTCTTCAACTGTCCAGGCTTTTGGATAATCTTTTATTTTTTCTCCATTCAATGGTTTTGGGTTTATCAGACAAAATTTTAATTCAACGAATTTATTTTCGTCCAATAAGTCTGGGCCTGGATTTTCTAATGCCATTCCGAGTACCTGGGAACCCCACTCATGATTTAATCTTTTTAATATCCCTGTATTCGCTTTTCGTGCATGTCTCATTCGACTTGAATTGAAGGTATCTGTTGACATGTTAAGCTATCCCAGATATCTCACGCGTCCGGGCCGCGGCTCATAAATAATTCCTTCTTCGAGCAGCTTGACAAGTTCCTGGCTGATTATGTCGGGCCTGGTCTCTTTGAACTTGAGAATAATCTCCTCTTTGTCTACACCGTCGTATTTCTCTGAATCTTTTATCAACAGAACGATCTCATCACGCAATGCCCTGATTTCCTTTTTCTGATCGCTGGTTAATGCACGGGGACTTTCTTTGTCCAACTCCAGTTTTCTGACGAGTAAATATTTTGGATCGTGTCGCCTGACTATCTCGGGCATAATGTAGAGTTCCTGATTGAATGATCGTAATAGGCCGATTATTAATAGTGTATCTCCGGGCATAATCTCCTTGAATTTTTCAAGTTCATCACCGAACACTCTTGCTTTTATCTGTCCGCTCCCGTCATCGAGCGTGATGCTCGCAAAACGCGATTCACTTTGAGATTCATATTTATCAACGCTGTTTGCAATAATGTTTATCCTTATTATCTTTTTATTTCCCAGCTCGACATGTAACAGTCGCGGATTTTTCTGCTCCGCACCCAGCGGCGTCTGATCATATATCTGGCTTGCTCTCAATATATCTCCGATTCGCAGTTTATATGCAATCTCTCTTTTTTTTGGTTCCGGCATTTTGTTTATTCCTTTTTCTTACAGATAGAATTCAAAAATAATTTTTAAAGATTTGTATGATACCTTTCTCATTATTCAACTGGTATCGCTGCTTCATTTTCACCGATTTCCTACTTCCTGCAGGAATCCCTCTTTTGGCTGGAAGATATCTCCTGATTTTTTCAGTTTTTCCAGCGCATCATCAAATTCTGTGTCACTCATATCAGCAAGCTGCTTTCGCAATTCTTCGAGAGGAATTAATTTTCCAAACCGTGGCTCAAGTTGTTTAAGTGTTTCTTTGATGAGAATAATCTTGCTTCGCTTGCTTGAAGAGACTCGTGTTGTAAAACGGTCGATGTCAAATGTTTTTGTTTCGGGGTCGTAGCCGACCTGCATAAGATAATATTTTGTCAGTCGAATGGCGACGTCGGTATCAATTTCGTCTACTGTTGGTGATAATCGGGATTTTGCATGCGCTTCTGCCAGTCTTACTAATCCCTGCAATTGTCGTGCTGAAATGGAGATAGACCTTCCTTCGCCTTCAACACTGGCTCTTCTCATTTTCACGTAAAAATCCTTGATGACATTCACCGCCTCTTGCGTTAATAGCGGCTGAACTTTTTGTTTTGCAAATGCAACGTATTTTTTGAATAGATCACTTTCAATATCTGCTTTTGCTCCTTTGCGCTGATGCATATTAAGTACATGTGTTGCAATCGCATCATCATGGTCTTTATTGGGCAAATCCCGTAACACAAAAATCAAATCAAATCTATTGATAAGGGTGGGTGGAAGGTCAATCTGCTCGGTGATTGATTGCTGTGGTTCAAATCTTCCAAACTTCGGATTGCCGGCAGCTAAGACTGATGTCTGTGCCATTAAAGAAGCCTGAATATTTGCTTTGCTTATTGTCACCGTCTGCTGCTCAAGTGCCTCGTGCATTGCACTGCGGTCATGAGGATCCATTTTTTCTATTTCATCAATGCATACGATTCCTTTATTCGCAAGGACCATTGCTCCTGCCTCCAGACTCCATCCTCTCAAGAATTCATCCCTGACGACTGTTGCGGTAATACCTGCACCGGTCGCTGCTTTTCCGACGATGTATCTTCCTCTGGGTGCGATGTTTGAAATAAATTTTAGTGTGACGGATTTTGCAACTCCTGGATCTCCAATTAAAAAGAGATGAATATCGCCTCGTGAAACAGTGCCATCCTCAGTGACTTTTCTTACTCCGCCAAACATTTGCAATACTAATGCTTCTTTTATCTCTTCATATCCCCAGATGCTTGGCGCAATGCTGCCGCGTAATTTTGTAAACACTTCAGGATCGAGTGCAAGCTCGTGAATCTGCCGTTCATCTTCTTCGGTGATATCCAGTTCTTCATAGGTCGCTTCCAAGGGAATCACATTATTTGCTTCGACTGCTAAATCAAATCGTGTTGATATTGCGCCGGTTGGTAAAGGCACCGGTACTTCTTTTAAAATTCCGAACACTCTTACTTTGCTTCCAGGCGTTGTTTTTTCTTCCATAACCGGCTCAACCAAATCTTCTTTTAAGAATACGTTCATTCTTCGTGGCTGTTCTCCTCCGATCAATGACTCAGGACTTTCTTCGATAACCAGTCGTTGTGCATCAACCATGACTTTGCTTAATAATCGGAACGCTCCTTTTCTGCCGCATGAGCATCTACTTGGCTCCCTGAATTTTTTTTCAATCTGAAGCACGGAGATAACGGTACCGCATGAAGGGCATTCAAATCGCGCATTCACTACCTGGGGTCTGACTTCAGATGCCTGTCGCACTAATCCCTCAAAATAAATTAATTGATTCAGATGATGCGCACGCACTGTTCTGATCCTTACTTTTTGTGTTTCAGGCAGATTATTGAGCCTGATTCTCACGTTTTTTATCAATCCTGTTTCTTCCAATGCAGTCTCTAATAACTGCAGAACATCTTCCGGATTTGCCAATAATGCTTCAGCCAGCAAGGGAGATGTTGACGTTATGTCCTCAAAGTTTACATAGATGACCTTTCTTCCTTTTCGTATGCTTTCTCCTATCTGTTTTTTATATGTCTCAAAAAATAATTTTGACTCTCCAATCAATTCCTCTGAATTTGTGACGGGCATAACTCTTTTTCCTCCTTCTTTGTAGAGAATTATGTGAAGTCGAATTTATAAGTATTTATTGCCTCAGGAAAGTGGTACGTTAGGGATTTTAAAATCCGCGAGTGTATAATGGATAGCAAGAATAATAGAGAAATAGAATTGAAGTTTCCTCTGCTGAATCCTACAACATTAATTGAAAAACTGAAATTAATTGCTCAGTCTGAGAAAGGAGAAGATGTTCAGAGAGATATTTATTATACGCCTTTTCATAGAAACTTTTTGGATATAAAACCTATTTCTGAATGGTTGCGATTACGGGAATCAAAAAAGGGTTTTAGTCTGAATTATAAAAAATGGCACAATGAAAAAGGAGATACTATTTCTTGCGACGAATTTGAAACTTCTCTTGAAAATACCGAAGTATTAAAGAATATTTTTAAGAGGCTTGATTTCAAAGAGTTGATAACTGTTGAAAAAAACAGAATTGTTTTCAATTACAAAGATACAGAAATAGCAATTGATGACGTACAAGGATTAGGAACGTTTATTGAAATTGAATCAAATGGAAATTTTGTGAGCGTTGAAGAAACAGAAAAGCATTTGCATTCTGTTCTTATGGAAATTGGAGCTAAGGTGGGTACACAAGATTTTGAAGGTTACCCCTCTTTGTTATTAAAGAAAAAAGGAATGATATAGTCATTTGGGATTTTTATTTTCTAAGGCTAATGTTTCAAGACTTTTTCGTTGTTCAGATTTTAATGATAAATCTTTATGAGAAAATTGTACCCTGATTGCACATGAATATTCTTTTTCAGCAGGTAGTTGTGGAGGATAAACAAAATTTTTATTTAGTTCTTTTGTCAATTCTATTACAGGATCTTTCGGATTGATATCTAGTAATTTATAGAATGTTGATAAACGATATAGATCTGCTTCTGGGATTGTTCTTCCCACATTATAGGGATCACCATCGGAAATTCCTATAATTCCACAACCAAGATAGTTAGATAATAGAGCCTTGCAATATTTTTTTCTTAGTCCAATTACGCCGGCTAATTGGGCTGCAAGAGAATCTTGAGATTTTCCTTTAATTTTCTCTCTTAAGATTCTGGTTATCTCATCAACTCGTTCAATATCCTGCCTAAATTTTTCTTGACTCATAATATTTCTCTCAGAATTCTCTGAGGTTATTCACCTCTCTATTTTCTATTTGCTGGAACTACTTATTCTTTTCCGCTTCTTTCAGCACTTTTGCCAGCTGTTCCATTGATTCGTTGAGCTGTTGATTATTCTTTGTTCCTGTGCAGACTAATTTTCCATTGCTGAAAAGTAAAAAAGTTGCAGGAGGAGATTCTAATTTGTATACTAAGCCTGGAAATTGCTCTGGTTCGTATTCTGTGTTTTCCAATGCTAATGAAAGATAATTAAGGTTAAGCATCATGTTAATATTTCCGGAAGCAACAATATTCTGGACTGTTATTTTTGGTTTGTCCGTGACTCTGACGCTGATTTTTCGTAGGGTTTTAATGACCTGATCAATGACTTCTTTTACCTGCGCGATTGATTTGGTTCCTGTGCATACAAGGTTGCCTGATGAGAACACCAGCACTGCTGATTTTGGTTTTTTGATTCTGAGAACAAGGCCGGGAAACTGCTCAGGATTATATTCTGTATTTGGAATTGTCTTTGCAAGTTTTGTTAAGGGAACATCTTTTCCCAAAGAAGTAGTGGCTACAATATTTTGGATCTTTAAAGAAGAATTTTTGGCTGCCATTGGTTGCTGTGTAGTTATAAAGATATGATTACTTTTTTTATTTATAAACCTTTTGTTTACCAGAAATTTTCCCGACGGTGAAAATTTTGCCTTAGGAAAGATTTATAAATTATTTTTGTACGCTCTTTACAAGAAAAATAGAGGCAATAGAATAAAGAAAAGCAAAATGGCAGAAAACAGAAGAAAATGTATACCTTGCAATCGGAAAGATTACATATAAAATAAACAGGAGAATAATAGAGCTACTTATAATAAAAAGAGAGAGAGAAAATAAAACGGCCTTGTTTTAATTCTGATAAAGCTTAAAGCAAATAACACACAAGAAACAAAAAATATAATCCCCCTTACTACCCGAGGGGCATAGGGACTTCTAACGTCTTTTATCATAAAAAATAAAAGAAAGACTGATAATTCCTTCAACTATTGTAGTTATGAGTGACACGATCGGTGTGAAACACATCTCTATCCCTTCTCCACTTCTTTTCTAATTTCCTGCAACGTTGCAATATCTTTTGAAGGGCGATCTTCGCGCAGTCTTGTAATTCTGGGAAATCGCAAGGCATACCCTGACGAATAGGTCGGAGATTTTTGGATATTCTGATAGACAACCGTAACAACGATCTCTGGTTTGACTTTCACCATCCTTCCTTCTTCGCTTATCGTTAATGGCTTTAATCTTTTTGTCAGTTCAATAAATGAAAGACCTTCTGCTTCTTTTTCTTTCAACCCTGTTGATACTTTTCCAATTTCTAACAGATCATCATGATCTCTGCAAGCCACGGTGTAACTGGTGAGCCAGCCTGCGCGTTTTCCGGTTCCATATTCTGCCTCGACAATGACCAGATCAAATTCGTTGTCTATGGGTTTGATTTTTACTCCATAACCGACTCGCGCCCCTGGTTTATACGGAGCCTCTAGATTTTTCATCATGATCCCTTCTTCACCTGACTGAAGAACTTTTTCATAAAAATCTTGTGCTTCACTTTCATTGTCGGTAATAATTGCCTGTGAAGGACGTATTTTGAATGCTTGTTTTCTGATTATTTTTTCCAGCAGCCTTCTTCGCTCAATAAACGGTTTTTTCAGCAAGGATTCTCCATCGTGATAGAGCATATCAAATACATTTATCTCTATCGGCAATTCTTTTTGCAGTTTTTCAATATCGTATTTTCTTTTGATGCGTTGACTTATTTCCTGAAATGGTTTATACCTTTTTGTTTTTGGGTCATAGCCGACTGCCTCGCAATCAAGCATAACACTTTCTGCTTCCACAAATTTTTCGACATATTCTTTTACTTCCGGAAATTGCTTTGTCACTTCGTCAAGCCTTCTGGTAAAAATTTTTATTTCTTTTTTATTTTTTGTAATCAGCATCCTGAATCCGTCGTATTTGTAGTCGATTAATGCTGGCTTGCCTACACGCGCAAATCCGTCTTTGATTGAAGATTCTTTTAAGAATAACATGACCTTCACCGGCTTTCCTGGTTCCAGGAGCGTTTTTTCTAAGTAAGAACTTCCTTTGCATGCATGCTCAAACACTAATCTCCAATCTGTTGAAATGTCGTAGGATTCCTGCACAAGCTCAACTATCTTTTTTGTCTGCTCTGCCTCTGTTTCTGATCCAAAACATGCCTTTACAATTGAATCTCGTAGTGTTCCGTCTGCAACACCGATCCTTAAATCACTCAGCAAGGTTCGTACGATATATTTTGATTCTTGTGGTGACGCTGATGTTAACAGCTCTGCAATCAATGACAATTTTTTTTCAACGGTTCCCTTTCCTTCTAATTCAGGCAGTTTTCTCAAATTTTCAAATATTTTTTGTGTTGTTAAAGAGCTTGAAAACAACGTGTTCTGTTTTTTCTTTTCCATTATTGATTCTGCAACGTCTCCCAAATCGCCCTGTTTTCTCCAAGATGAAACAATTTCTTTATCTGATACGCCTGATGCCTTTGCCAGTGATTTTATAACTAATTTTTCAGAAATTCCAAATTCTTTCTCTGAGTAATCAGCAAATACTTTTCCTTTCAGCAAGTATATTATTTCTGTATCCTCCAGATTTAATTTTTTCAGAAATTCGGAAAATATTTCGACTTTTTTTAATCTGCCTGGATTTTTTTTTAGTTGTTCGTACACTTCGCATAACTCGGCATATTTCATATAATTAAATCTTAAAAGAAGTTTTTATAGGTTCTGATTTAGGTTCTCAAAAAAAATTACAGCTCGTTATTTTCCCCGTCTTTTTCCTGCTCTCACCGAAGGTCTATTAGGATTCATCGGGCTTTTACTTCTTAAGCCTCGTGATTTTTTTCCTGCGCTTGTCAATCCTCGGTATACTCTCCCCTGATTTTTTCTGTCGGATATCCAGTTCATAACTGGGTCGTTTTGTATCTCCGGTCTTTCTGGATCAATTAAGATAACTTCGAAGAAATAGTGCTGGCCATCTTTTGCAAGATAATAAGAATTTAACACTTCAAGATTTGGAAATGCATTTTGCGCGCGAATCTCTGCAACCCATCGATAATTCATTTTTAAAATTTTCATCACTGACATTCTTCTGCTTTTTCTTCCTTTTGAGGGCCGCTCTCGTTTTCTTCCACCTCTCGCTAATCTTACGCGCACCACAATAAATCCTTTTTTTGCTTTATAGCCGAGCATTCTTGCTTTGTCGAGGCGTGTTGGCTTGTCAAGCTTAACTGTCGCATTGCTGCTTCTCCACTGAGTCATGCGCTCGCGCAACTCGGTCGGATTTTGATTTTTCCATGCAGATTTCAAGTGCTGATATAATCCCTGTGCCATATTTCATTTATATTTTTAATAAAATCAATAGAAAGAGGTGGTTTTTAAAGGTATTTGTTAATGAAATTATTTTTTTACTTCTTCAGTTTGTGGATAATCTTTTTGACATAAAAACGAAAAGGGTAAACTACTTTTAAAGTTAGGCATGAGTCTTGATAGAAGATGGTCCTGCCAAGATTTGAACTTGGGACCCCGGCCTTATCAGAGCCGTGCTCTAACCAGGCTGAGCTACAGGACCTTATCATATCTAGTAATTAAAAAGGTTTATAAGAGTTTTTATTTTGATTATTTGAGCATCTAGAATAACAAGCATTAATTTCTTCCCTGCAGTTCTAAAGTAAGTACGCCTTTCTTAAGGTTATATACTCTTACCGGGAGATTTATGTTCAGGTTTTTTGAATAAATTTTTGTATCTGAGAGTGCTTTTATCTCGATGGAATTTTCCAGTTTGTTTATCAACACATCGTCGACTGACTTAACACCGGGAACTTCCAGTTCATACATCAGTTTTCCAGAAAGTCGTATGAGGCGTGCTTGCGGCTCTTCTCGCGGAAGCTGCGCATATTTCTGAAGTCTCTCATGAATCTGTGTGTTATCTGCCTTAAGTATTTTTGGCGATTCGGATTTATCCGGAAAAATTTTTCTTCCGTTGATAAAAAACTGTATCTGAAGATTGTTGTTGTTCTTCGGCATGTCTTTCACCACTCCCTGATTGAGCTGTTTCATCTGTCTCTCAAATAATTTCATCGTGTTATTAAATAACCGCTCAATGAACGGATCTTTAAAATGAGTGTGCGCATCAATAATATCATTTTTTCCCAAAAAGCCGTAGTCCTGCTGGTCATGCACTGACTTTGCACTGTTCCCACAAAACGGACAAAAATCGAAATTATCTTTTATTATTCCACTGCATTTAACACATTTTTTATCAAACATGAAGCTAGTAATAAAGGTGAGTTTAAAAATATTGTGGAATAATGAGTACATCACCACAAAGTTTTTTAAATAACTTCTCCTTTTTTTAAAAAAGGGGTATCATGGATGTGGAAAAGTCACTGGAGGAAAGAAAAGCTGAACTGGAAAAGAAGTATACCATTAATTTTAAAAAATTAGAAGAGGAACAATCAAAACTTGCGAAAGACCTTGTTATTAAAGACATTCCTGATCTTACTCATGCAGAGAAATTCGGAGCCTTTGATGTTGCGTTCATCAAAAACAAGATTCTCTGCTGTATTATTGTCTGCAACAAACAGTTTGAGATTGTGGATCAGTCCTACGTGTTTGAGAAAATCAGATTTCCTTATTTTCCGGGCTTTCGGAATTATCGAGAGATCCCTGCAATGATTGCAGCAGCAGAAAAACTTAATGAACGACCGGATGTTGTCTTTTTTAGCTCTCAGGGAATCATGCAACGACTTGATCCTGCAAGCCATTTTGGATTGTCGAGCGGAATACCTACTATTGGAGTGTCTGACGTTATTGTTGACTGCGAGGTAGAAGGAGACGTAACTAGCGGTGCAGACATTTTAAAACAAGGAAAGAGTGTTGGCAAAGTCTTGATGGAGAAAATCGGTAGCAAGCCACTCTATATAAGTCCAGGCAATAACATCTCTGTAAAAACTGCATATCGTCTTTCGAAAGAATTAGTCCAGCTTCCTCATAAAAATCCTGAACCGCTGCATCTTGCCTCAAAATATGCAAGCAAAGTTAAAAAAGAATTACTACGACATGAAGAAGTAAAGTAATAATTATTTTTTTGATTGCTTTACATCTTCCGGATCAATGGCAATTGCAAGAAAATCTCCTTCTTTCAACTCGAACCTATCAACGGTATCTTTTGGAATAGTAACTACGTATGAATTCCCGACTTTTCTAAGCTTACCGTCAAATTTCCGTGGTGGCATATTCCTTCTTTGATTCCCATAGTTTAAGCTGAATGACACACTAAGGGATTGTCTCCCTTAGTGCACCTCTTTATCCCTTTCAGAGCTGTATATATAATGTATATACTGTATTTAAATCTTTTTGCTGACGAGTAAATATATACCCCGTATATACGTATATCTTTTGTATATACTGATAAATTAATTAATCTTGGCGATGGCAGATAGATATATTTATTAATATTTTTTGGATATTCTTACTATGAAAAATAAATTTTATGTGACAACTCCTATTTATTATCCGAATGATATTCCTCATATTGGCCACGCATATACCACTCTTGCAGCAGATGTACTTGCACGCTGGCACACTTTGCATGAAGAGCAGGTATTTTTTTTAACCGGCACTGATGAACATGGTAAAAAAATTGAACGTGTTGCAAAAGAAAAAGGTAAGACGCCTCAACGGTTTGTTGATGAATTAGTACCTCATTTTAAAAGTGCATGGAAAAAACTGAACATCAATTATAATCGATTTATTCGGACCACTGAACCGGCTCATGCGCGTGTGGTACAGACTATTTTACAGGAAGTTTTCAAAAAAGGAGACATCTATTTAGGAGAATATAAAGGATATTATTGTACCGCCTGTGAGGCATATTATACCGAAAAAGACGCGCCAGGATTACGATGCGTGATTCATAAGAAACCACTTGAGCTATTGCAAGAGAAGAGTTATTTTTTTAGGTTGTCGCACTATGAGAAAAAGCTACTGGCTCTCTATAAAAAAAATCCTGACTTTATACAGCCTGCATTTAGAAGAAATGAAATCATCAAACGAGTAGAGGAGGGATTACAAGATTTAAGCATTTCTCGTACCACCTTTAAATGGGGAATACCACTTCCTTTTGATAAAGAGCATATTACGTATGTATGGTTTGATGCGCTGCTCAATTATCTTACCGGTATTGATTTTACTGTAGATAAAAAGAAGTTTGAAACCTTCTGGCCTGCTGACGTACAGCTTGTCGGAAAAGATATACTTTGGTTTCATGCGGTCATCTGGCCGGCAATACTTGTCGCTGCAGACCTGCCACTTCCTCATACTATCTTTGCTCATGGCTGGTGGACTTTTGACAAAGAAAAAATATCAAAATCTGGGGGTAAAGTAATCAATGTTGATGAATTAATTGCCCTTGCAGGTGTTGATGCAATCAGATATTTTTTATTTCGCGAAACTCCCTTTGGACAGGATGGAGATTTTTCAAAAGAAATGGTTATTGAACGATACAACAATGAACTTGCGAATAAACTTGGTAATTTGGTGAGCAGAGTCACCAGTCTTGCGGAGAAATATTCATTACAAAAAACTTCCAATTCGCTTTTGAAAAAATTATCTCTGAAAGAAATTGAACACTCTATGAATCACTTTGAACTTGACCGGGCTCTCCATGAAGTTTTTTCTTTTATTGATATCTGCAATGAATACGTGCAGCATACAAAGCCGTGGGAAACTCACGACAAAAAAGTGCTGTATGAGCTTATTGATTCCATAAAAGCGATTGCAATTTTGTTATGGCCCTTTATGCCGTCGACAAGTGAGTGTATTGCAGCCCAATTGGGATTTAAAATTGATTATAAGAATATTACAAAGCCTTCGGTAGTAAAAAAAATAAAAAAAGGGGAGATATTGTTTAAGAAAATTTAATCGGAGAATTATTCTTTTTTCTTTTTTGCGAGTGCAGCTTCAGCTTCCTTAACTTTTAATGCCTCTTCTAATCCTAATCGATCAAGCAATTCTTTGTAACGGTTTCTTATAGTGACTTCTGTTATTCCTGCAACGTCAGCAACTTCTCGCTGGGTTTTCTTTTCATTGTTTAATAATGCAGCGACGTATAAGCCTGCTGCTGCGATTCCTGCCGGTCCTCTGCCTGATGTCAATTCGGAACCTTCTGCTTTCTGCAAAATTTTTAATGCTTCGTTCTGTGTTTTTGGAGAAAGTTTTAATACTGATGCGAAACGATGGATATAATCTTTTGGACTGGATGGTGTGACTTTTATTTTTAATTTTCTTACGATAAATCGATATGTTCTACCGATTTCTTTTCGTTCAACATCTGACGCGACTGAAATTTCATCTAAGGTTCGTGGAATATCATAACTTCTGCACGCAGCGTAAATGCATGCGGCAATTACTGATTCCATGCTTCTGCCTCTTACCAGTCCTCTCTGAAGAACAAACTGATAGATTCGTGACGCTTCGTCTTTGACAACTTCAGGAAGATTAAGGTAACTTGCCACTCGTCTTAGTTCGGTCATTGCTAATCTTAAATTTCTTTCAATGGAGGTTGAAACTCT
>JBDKJQ010000008.1:0-17362 GCA_039796495.1 archaeon
ACTCTCTTCTAATCAGCTCTTTTTTCATTAAAGAACTAAGAATCTCTATCCAATTTTATTTATGTAATCAATAACATATGTCCCTACGACATATGTCTGTGGGACGTACAATAAAAACCCCACCCAAAACTTTATAAATAAAGGAACTATATAGTTTTAATAAATTCTAATAAATTTCAATTAGATAAATAAAACTTATCAGAAGTTTAAAATCAATGGAACAAGAACTCAACCATGCTATACTGAAATCAGGAACAACAATAGTCGGGATAGTATGCAAAGACGGCGTTGTCATGGGATCTGACCGACAGACAACTGCAGGCAACATTGTCATGAGCAAGAACACGCAGAAGTCAGTTATCATCAACGATTATTTGGTTATATCCGGAACAGGCAATGCATCTGACATTGAAATGCAAAAAAAAGTTATTGCAGCAGAATTACGATTAAAAGAATTACGGTCAAAAAGGCGGCCGACAGTACGGGAAGCTGCAAATTTGATTGCAACAATTACCTATCGAAATATACGAAACCCGTCAATGATTCCTTCAATCGTCGGAACACTGGTCGGAGGATTCAACGAGGATGGTTCAACAGAACTGTACACGGTCGAGCCAGCAGGAACAGCGATGAAAGTGGAAGACTTCGACGCTAATTTCGGCTCAGGTATGCCCTATGTGTTAGGTTTGTTAGAAAGAGAATACGACAGAAATATGGACACAAAAAAAGGCGTTGACTTGATAACAAGTGCAATAAAATCTTCCACTCAGAGAGATACCGGTAGTGGTTTTGGAATCGACGTATTCACCATTAAGAAAGAAGGCATCAAGCATGAAGTTGCTCAGGAAATCCGGCCTGATTTCAAGGACAAAATAGGAAACGAACGATAATCAGTATCATACTAAATAATTTTAAAATTTATTTGAGACAGAGGTGTTTGAATAAATCTAATAAACAATTAAAATGTCAGCCAATAAAAATCACAGATTTTTACACTCGCCATTTTCAATACAAGGAACAAAAAAATGTCAGACATTCTAAAAGATATACAGAAAAAACTGCCGAAAGTAATCAACAGTGCAAATTTCGAAGGGGCAAACATTGTGCTCTATACCGACGATTTGGAATTTTTCAAGGACAATCAGGGAAAAATTAAAGAGTTAGTCAACGAATTTAAAAAAAGAATTGAACTGAGGGCAGATCCGATCCTGTTAAAACCGCAGGAAGAAACAGAAAAAATAATAAGAGAAACAGTGCCCGCAGAAGCTGATCTCACCAACATATTATTTGATCCGCAACGAAGTATTGTCGTAATCGAAGCAAAACGGCCCGGCCTCGTCATAGGAAAATCAGGATTAATTTTAAAGGAAATAAAAGACAAGTGTTTCTGGATTCCGCAGATTCAGCGAAGCCCTGCCATCAAATCAAAGATAACAGAAAATATTCGCGAAGTTCTCTACCAGAATAATAATACACGGAAAAAATTTCTCAATGCTGTTGGGAAAAAAATCTATAAGGAATGGAATCCTGAAAAGATTGAAGAGTGGATTCGCGTGACAGTATTAGGGTCAGGAAGACAGGTAGGAAGATCATGCTTTTTATTGCAGACACCACAGACAAAGGTCTTACTTGATTGTGGAGTAGATGTTGCAGGAAGAGGAAAAGACAAATTCCCCTATTTGGATGCACCGGAATTCAAGTTAAACGAACTGGACGCCATTATTCTGACGCATGCACATCTTGATCATTGTGGATTGCTTCCCTATCTGTTTAAAATGGGATATCGAGGGCCGATTTATATGACTGCACCAACCAGAGATTTGGCAGCACTCATGGCGCTGGATTTTATCGGTGTTGCCTATAAGCAGGCTGCAACGCCGCTCTTCTCCTCAACGGATATTAAGGAAATGGTCAAGCATACGATCTGCTTGGATTACAATGAAGTGACCGACATTGCACCGGACATGCGAATAACGTTTTACAATTCAGGTCATGCACTAGGCGGAGCAATTGTTCACATGAACATCGGCAACGGCGCCCACAATCTGGTGTACACCGGAGATATAAAATATATTCGAACACGATTGCTCGACAAAGCAATTTCAAATTTTCCGCGAATGGAAACAATGATACTTGAAGCAACTTACGGCGGAAAAGATAATATTCTTCCTTCACGACGAGAAGCAGAAGATCAGATTGTAAGCGAGATAAAAAAAACAATTGAAAACGGAGGAAAGGTGTTGATTCCCGAACTAGGATTAGGAAGAGCACAGGAAACAATGCTCATCTTAGAAGAGGCAATGCGCACCGATAAATTGCCAAAAATACCGATCTATATTGATGGAATGATTTGGGATATTAATGCAATCCATACTGCATATCCGGATTTTCTCAACAGCATGGTGCGAAGAGATATTTTCCAAAATAAAAATCCATTTGTCTCAGATATTTTCCAAAGAGTGGGAAGTGCACAGGAAAGAAAAGCAGTTATCGAAGGCGGGCCGTGTGTTGTACTCGCAACATCAGGAATGCTCGTCGGAGGAGCATCAGTGGAATATCTAAGAAACTTTGCATCAAGCAAATACAATAAAATTTGTTTTGTCTGCTACCAAGGAGCAGGTTCATTAGGAAAACAAGTGCAGGAAGGCGCAAAACAGGTGAAGATGAGCAACGAAGGAAAAGAAGAAATAGTTGAGATTAACATGGATGTTGTAACCATTGAAGGAATGAGCGCACACGCCGGAAGAAGCGAGCTAATGGAATATGCAAACAGAACACAGCCAAAAGCATCCCGAATAATTTTAAACCACGGCGAGCAAAGTAGATGCTTGGATCTTGCATCATCAATTTACAAGTTGCATCATATTGAAACAATTGTCCCACGAAATTTAGAGACGATACGGCTACGGTAGATTATCTCTTCTCTTCTTTGCTCCATTTAGCAACGAAAGAAAATTTTTCCCCACCATTGTCAGTAGAAGAAGGATAATTCGTCAAAAGTTCATGACCAATAATCTTTGAAAAAGCTTGGACTAATTCAACACACGGCTGTTCCATTCTAACCACCAAAAAACAATCATTTTCTCTTTTTCTCCATCTCATACGAAATCGCGTCCCGTTATATTTCCCATCATAAACCGCAAGGTAAGTACCGTGATCAGTAAAATAATTATCCGCAATCTCTGATGTCTCGTGAGTAAGAGTAAGATAGCTGAAAGAGCAAGTAAAAGGATTATCAAATAAGGTATACACATCACTCGTATTTCTTTTTTCTTTTTCGTGATCAACAAACGGCAGCGTCAGCAAAGATTCTTCAAGTCCTCCTTGTACAATTAAATCATTTCTTATAGATTCAAGTGGCCATCGATACATCGCCCGACTATTTGAGTCTCCATTCACCAATTTTTTAGTCGTCTCAACCATCCTCCTTCACAGAAAAATTTTTATTTAAAGTTAATGATAATGAAGTATAACAATTGGCCGAAATTACAACAATTTAAAAACTCTTTTGACGTTTTTATAAAACAATTGAGGTCATCATAACCAGAGATTATCGTATAGCATGAAACATAATCTAAAAATAACAGTCATATTGATCGGCATGTTTATTATAACACAGCTGATCGGATTATTCGTAGTATCAACCTATATCGACAAAACCCAGTTGCCGTATGGCATGGAGCCTCCGGATGAAGTCAAAGAAAAACCGCAAGGCATGCAGATTCTGATTGCGTTTGTGTTTGCAATTGCTTTGTTTTTATTACTGATCAAATTAAAAGCTGAGACTTTTATCAGGCTATGGTTCTCTGTAGTCACCGTCATTGCCTTAGGCCTTGCATTAAATGCATTCTTCTATATATTGAATATTCCAAATGCCCGTTATCTGGCGCTTGCGCTCGCATTGCCATTGACGTACTTCAAAGTATTCAAAAGAAATCTAACCGTTCATAATCTTACCGAACTTTTAATCTATCCTGGAATTGCCGCAGTGTTCATTCCGTTATTGAATGTGTTGTGGACAATTATAATTCTCCTGGTTATATCACTCTACGACATCTGGGCAGTATGGCATTCGCAGTTCATGCAAAAGCTTGCTCATTATCAGATTAATAATCTGAAATTTTTCACTGGTTTTTTCATACCCTACGCAAATAAAAAGCAAAAAGAGAAAATTAAATTACTTAAACAAAAATACACCAATGAAAAACAACTGGAGAAACAGCTTAAAAAATCAAAAATAAAGGTCAGCCTGGCAATTTTAGGCGGAGGAGACATAGTATTTCCAATAATAACTGCAGGAATTTTCTATAAATATTATTCCCTGTCTTCAGCGCTCATAATAACTGCAAGCGCAACAATCGCATTGTTATATTTGTTCATGATGGCACGAAAAGGAAAATTTTATCCTGCCATGCCGTTCCTCACCATCGGCATGTATCTGGGAATGATCGTGAGTTGGATAGTGTTTTAGAATTGTTAAGATTAACTCCTTAAATATTTCTGTATAAATTTTTTATCTGAGGTTAAAAGATGCAGCTGAAATTCACTTTCTCTTATCATTTCTCTTTCATTGTTAACAATTACTTCATTAGAATCTATATCTAACAGATCTTGCAACCTTTTTCTACGTATACTTAGACGCCTTTTTACATTGCCAACAATTTCATCATAAGTACAATGAGGAGAATGCGACAGAGACTCATCAAGAAAATCAGTTAATATCTCCCTTCTGTTCTCCAGACGATGATCAACTAAGTCGTCAAACATTCTCTTTATTCTTCTTTTAAGGTCTATCTCATAAGTGTAAACTCTTCTCTTTAATTCTTTTTCTATTTCTCTAAGATTTTCCACTGAAAAGCATTGTGACCAATTAATGCTGGAATAATAATGATAAAAATTAGTTCTTACTCTATTATCAGCATTATATCTACTCATCTCTCTCGCAATTATTAATGCAGAAAAAATTGCATCCCTTTCTTCAGTTTCCTTATAAGCAATAGATTCATCATCATTCATTGCCATAAATACTTCTGTAAAAGCATTCACAAAATATATTGACATTTTTCTTCTGTGACTTAAAATAAAAGGATCACATAAAGGACTCTTATCAATTAAAAAATTATAAAAATCAGATAATTCTTTATCTTTTACCTCGTTTACAGAAGCAGTTGCTACTAATCCATTAAAGGTATAATTAAATCCTAAAATACGATGAGGAGTAGCTTCATATCGAACAGGCATTTGCATAGCTTTATTAATTGCATAAGCAAGTTTTGAGGGATTTTCATCTAAAGCGGTTACTCTTTCAAGATATTTCCACGCCTCCTGCGTTCCAATATATTTTTCCCTTTTTAACTCTTGAATAGTCTGCAATTTTCTTTCCAGACTTGTTCTTTTTTCAGATTCCATCACCAAATCACCCCAACCGTCTTATATTCAATATCGCTAAATCGTATCTTTCCATCTGAAAGGGCATTGTTGTCCCCTTTTGTTATAAAATAGACACCGTCGCTATCAAGACCTTTTTCAACAACCCGATGCACTATTAACAAGCCACCTGAGCGAAAGCTAATGATATCTCCCACCTGGATGTCATCTTCAGACAACGGCTTGACGCGTATACCATTGCTTTTCTCATTCAAAAGCGGTTTCATTGAACCAGTAGGCGCATAATCAGAAACACTTGCATCACGTACATGAATAACGATCCTATCATCAAAAATTTCTATCTGATCTTGATGAATAGAATCTGAAGGTGCAGCCAAGGAAGAAAAATTAAAAGAAGAAAAGGGGAATTCAAAGGCAGAAACAGTGAAAAATAAGAAACTGAAGCTAAATCCCAAGAAAAATAAAAGTGCATACTCCATAATCTGTCCGTTATTCATGCAGATACATAGAATAAGGATTTTTAAATCTTAGTTATGTCTTAATCCTTTAGTAACAACATAACAAAAGATTTATAAAGGGCCCTCCCGGATATATTACAACTTAAAAATAGTAAAAATAAGAACAAAAACATGACCGCAACAATAATCAATTTAGTACAGGAAGACGAAGGAGTAGGAATTACTTTTGATAACCCTGTTGACGCATCTGATGCATTTCATATTTTAAAATCACTCCATGCAGTTTCTGGAACAGGATATGTTCCCCCTCAAATTGAAAGTGAAGGGGACACAACAATCTATAGGGTGATGAACGGTTCTTTGCAATTTGAGATAAGAATGATCAATAATATTCCGCAACCTCAAAGCAGAAACCATTTTGCTCATGTACCTTCAACTGAAGTGAGTAACCGATTAATTAATTATTTTCAGGAGACGCGAAAATGATAATCAAACAAGAACTGGTCAAACAAATTAAGGATTATTTTGATCTGAATATCTACGAGACAAAAGTCTGGCTTGCATTGCTAGGAAAAGGCATCGCAAGTGCAGGAGAGATTGCAGAAATTTCAGGCGTTCCAAGAAGCCGAACCTATGATGTATTGGAAAGTCTTGAAAAACGAGGATTTGCAATGATGAAATTAGGAAAACCAGTAAAATATATTGCAATCAAGCCAAATATTATCATAGAAAAGTTAAAGTCAAAGACAATGAGGGAATCTGAAGAAAAAATAAAAAGCATTTCTAAACTGAGGGAAACTGACGAATATCATGAACTAGAAACATTATACACAACAGGAATTAAGCCAATAAAACAGGAAGATATTTCCGGATCTATCCGAGGGAAATCATCAATCTACAATCACATAAAAGAGTTACTTGAAAATGCATCAAAAGAAGTTATTGTCTGCATGCCGGTTGCGGAAATCGCGGCAAAATCACGCCTGTTCTCATTAATCTTTGACCGATTGAAAAGGGCGAACATAAAAATAAAAATAGCATTGTCCGGGGATGAGAAAGAAATTGATAAGCTGAACAAAAAAATGAAGATAAAAGCAAAGTTCATTGCAATAGATTCAAAATTTTTTATCGCTGACAACGAGCAGGTATTATTCCTTATAGCAAACAGCAATCTTCCCGAAGAGGAAATCGCAATCTGGCTCAACACGCCGTTTTTCACCTCAGCATTGTCCTTTTTGTTTGACAAAGCAGTACAAGATGTCAATGGGAACGGAAAAGAGAGCGTTGCAAACGGCAATGGAAAACAGGCAATCGCGCAAGTAAAGCAGATAATCAAAAGCATAAAAATATAAAAATAAAGGGAGGTTTAATATAAGATGACTCAGAAGAGCCTTGATACTAAAAGAATGCCAGAAGAAGAATTTAACAGAAGATGTTTAGAAAACACTCTAGAACTTGTTGGAGGGGTAATGTTATTAGTTGGGATGTACTCACTCGTCGCTTATATTCAACATCCAGAAAAATTTGACGCGCCTATTAATGAGGGGAGAGAAAATGTGACTACCTATGAAATGCCTCCTTCTCCACCGGTACTTCCAAGATACAGAATGAAATAACATGACAGACAATTCAGTAAATTTAATAAGAGAATATGCAACAATTGCAAAATCTTCTGAGTATGCCCGGGGATTTTGCAATGGAACGACATGGACTACTGGAATTTTAATTGGAGCATTATGTTTAGGAATAGGATATGTCATCGTAAACCCAGATATGCCAAAAGATGAAACACATCTCAAATATAAAGGAATTGAATATAGATTACAAGAAGATGAAACAGGAAGACCGATAGCGATACCGCTTAAAGCGCAGACAGAACAATCTTCATCAATAGTTCCAAAATCGGATTACAAAATAAATGCTGAAAAAGATTAACATGCCACGCGAAAATTTTCTGGATAAATTCATAGGCGGCACTATTATCGCTGGATTAGCTTACATAGCAATACAAGGAGCATACAACGAGCATCTCGAAAACCAAAGAAAGATCGACGATGCCGCTGCGTTAAGATATTTCTCACAAATGTATTCTAATGCTGGAAGTGAAGAACAGTTCAATGATCAAAACAAAGATCCGGCACCTTATTCTCCCTTTTTCGAGAGCAAGTGAGACAGAACGATTTTTTAGAAAGGTTATTGAATGACACTACCCGCATTTCACTATATCTTATTTTTTCCGCTCAACCTTCTTCATTCCCATTTCTTTTATCACCGGCTTATATTTCTTAAGGAAAAAAACAAGCCATTCATCAAATGACATTGAGTGACTCACCATCGTATACATAAATCCATTCTTCTCAAAGCTTTTTGGATGCGCTTTCTTAAACTGCTTCACATTTTTCGGATACGCTAATGCGGGCCCTCGTACCGTCTCCTCTTTTTTCTTTTCAACAATAAAATAAAAATAAGCCATATTTTCTTTTTCCTTGTAATCAAAATCTGATTTTTTAACGACAAATTCTTTTTCTAACTGACCTTGAAAAAAATCAAAAAATTTCTTGCTTTTCGTCCCCGCAATATCTCCTGCCTGCTTAATAGTCCTCACCTGTAATACAATACTCTTTTTTTCATCAAACCTCTCACTTATTTGCTGATATTCAAAAAATTCCATGCGTGGTTTATCTAAAAATTTCCTGCACGCTTCCTTAAATCGTAAAAACGTTTCTTCGCTAAGACCAGACAACGCATTCCGTTCCTTATACGTCGGATCAATAAGAATGATTGGCGACAGCTGCTTTGAAGGATTTAATTCAGTAAGAACCTGCTGCCTGCTCTCATAAAACTGCGAATCATCAATGATAAGTTTTTCCTTTCCCCCAAGTTCAACAATTGCTTTCATTAGCTGCAAAAAACTTCCATAATGACATATCAATAACTCCAGAGCATATCCACTGAATCCTTTCACATAGCCCTCAGCACCATAGCAATGCTGTGCATAGCAGAAATTTTTCGCAATGATGATCTCCTCTTTCAGTCGAGGGCTCTGCCGCGTTTTGTTCATAACATAATTGACATGAAAATAACTAAGATCAGTGACGTTCTGCGCCTCTTTCGGCGAGCCAATCTTCATCACCGGAATAACTTCAATCAAAACATCGCCTTTCCGCAATTGAAAGTAATCGCGTGAACCGTGTACTTTTTTGAACTTGTGGCTTAACACTTTCTCGAGCGCCTTGGAAATTTTCTCATTATCATAATTAATGAACCGTACAAACAGATCAATATCATAGACATCTTTTTTTATGATAGTACCCTTTGCCAGGCTTCCGCCTAAAAAAACTTCAGCGCTGATATTTTTCTTTTTCAATCCTTCCTGTATTAACGCAAGATATTCCTGCGCAGTTTCATGCAGCTTCCGGACAATATGACTCGATGCCGTAATAGCCGCAATTTGCTCTTGTAAAACTGCTTCAGCTTCTTTTAATTTCATCTCCTAACAACTCAAAAAGATTATTTAAAGGTTGTCTGAGAAAACAAGTATACCTATTCCTCACTCAGATACCGATCAACATCAAGTGCAGCCATGCATCCAAATCCTGCTGCAGTGACTGCCTGTCGGTACAAGTGATCGTGCACATCTCCCGCAACAAATACCCCTTTCGTACTAGTCTCAGTGCGATTCTTCACAACAATATATCCACGCGCGTCAAGCTGCACCTGTCCTTCAAAAATACGTGAATTAGGAATATGCCCAATGGCAATGAACACTGCCCCTGTCTTAAGTGTAGAATCCTTTTTCGTCTTGTTATTATGAATAATTATTTCATCAACTTTTTCTGTGCCTCGAATTTCCTTCACTTCACTATTCCAGTGAAACTGAATTTTTTTGTTTGCAAAAGCCCGCTCCTGCATCACGTTGCTTGCTTTCAGGTCTTCCCTTCGGTGAATGACATGAATTTTTTTCCCAAACTGTGTTAAGAAAAGTGCCTCTTCCATCGCCGAATCGCCACCGCCAACAACAACAATTTCCTCATTCTTAAAAAACGGACCGTCACACACCGCACAATAACTGACACCTCGTCCCGCCAATTCCAGTTCTCCTTTCACTTCTAATTTTTTATAATCAGCGCCGGTACAGATAATAACTGCCTTCCCTAAGTATTCTTTTGTTTTAGTGGAAACTTTAAAGGGTTTTTTTTTGAAATCAACGCGAATAACTCGTTCATCAATAATTTCAGTCCCCATTTTTTTTGTCTGCGCACGGATTATCTCCATAAGTTCCGGCCCCATAATGCCTTCCTCAAACCCGGGAAAATTTTCAACAAGTGTAGTATTCATAAGTTGCCCCCCGGGAAGAATGCCGGATAACAAAAGAGTTTTTCTGCCTGCACGAGAAGTATAAATCCCTGCAGTATATCCTGCAGGTCCTGCACCAATAATAATCACATCGTATAAATCAGATGATCCTCGATTTTTTTCCATCTCATATTGAAAGGAAGATTATTTTTAAATCTTCACCTTACGAAAGGTGAACGGTTCAAATTGTCCGCAGATAATGTGAATCTTCACTTCGCAAGAAGTGAATGGGTTAAAATGTTTGAAAAATATTTTATCTTTAGAATGTAAAATCTAGAGGAGTTAAAGCACGCAGGTTATAAGATCAACATAACGCTTCCATGATAAGCTAATCCTAAAGATTAACTTACCAACTTTTGCTCTGCAAAATGTTTTTAAATACCGCAAGATTAAATTGCATATGAAGAAAATATTATTCTGGACTAGTATAATTCTTATAATTTTATATTTTATTACATTAATATTACAAATTAGTAATATAAACTTTATATTAATGATGGTTTTACCTTTAGTAATTTCATCATATTATGGGCTAAAAATAATAAAAAATAAAAGGAAATCAATTTATGGATAATGCCGATTATATCTTTTGTTGTAATAACTTTAGCTTATGTTATATATTTTGTATATGACAGAATATTTATACAGCCCTATTGTGAGGGTTTCGGTTGTGCAGGTCCTCTTATATCTATTCTAATTTACCCTGCATTTGTAGGCGGGCTTACAATAGGATCGTTTATCTTAGCGATGATTATCTATTTTTATAAAGATAGATATAATAAAATTTAAAGAAGGTTTAGTTGAAAGCTTCTACTGAACCCAAACGTTCTCCAAAGTTTTTTAAAGAATATAATATTACATTAGAGTGGGGCGTATTAAATCCTACATTCCTGAATTCTTATCGACGGAAATCCATATCGTTTCACATTGAATAGTGCAATTGCCTACATTGCAAGCACCGCAGTCAAAGCAAATACTATTTGAGCAATTAATCCTTTTAAAATTATTCATGCGTGTTGCATGACTTCACTTTTTATAGGTCCATTACACTGTTCAACAGCAACTCTCACTACTTTCAAAATTTTTGGTGTCTCTTTCTTTGACTTACCTTCACTTCCAAAATCATATTATTTCCCCTCACCCTCATCACTTTCCTCGTCGTCACCATCATCCCCACTCTCATCATCTAATTCATCGCTAGAATCATCATCTTCATCCTCATCCATATCCTCAGCATCATCAAGCTCAAGTGTTCTGCTCTGAATATGAACTTCAGACGTGTTGGCTCCTTTCTGAAATGATGCATTAATATCAATCACATATTTTCCTTCACCTAATTTGTATATCACCGGTCGATTTCTCGAAAATAAATTCACAATATCAATCTCAAATTTTCCCGGTCGCACAACTTTTATTGATTCTAAATCAAGGATAACCGGCTTATCAGGTTCTTCATCAAGACCCGTAAGTTCCCGAATATCTTTTTCAATTTGATTTTTGTCAGCCTTGTCCAACTCAACCATAACGGTTCTTATTTCATTCTTCAATTCCTCAAATTTTTCTTGTTTAATGTAATAAAAAAATCTGCTTCCGCACACGCAGCCTTTCAATAATTCCTCAGCAGCGTCGGGAAATATACGAGAACAATGCGTGCATTGATGTGGCATGGTGTCAACTCTTTTGAAAAGCAAAGTGGAAGAACTTAATAAACATTTAGGATTCAAAATGAGTGTCTCATCGCAAACAACAACATTTTAAATAAGAGTTCTTTTATGATAGTCATGAAACGTAACCAGCTTATCGGACTAGTAATATTGTTTCTGGTGCTTATCATCATAGCAGCTATTTCTCTGCTGATTGCAGTTAAGAAACCAATCAAGGGAGATGAAGAAAAAATGTTCTGTCCCGAAGAACAGGCAGATTTCTGCACTGAAATATATCAGCCTGCGTGCGGCTGGTTTGATCCTGAAAAAATACAATGCATCAAATATCCCTGCGCGCAAACATTTTCAAATGGCTGTTATGCTTGCAAAGACGATAGAGTATTGTACTGGACTGATGGCGAGTGTCCGCAGTAGTTAAAAATTTAGCCAAGAACGCATATTCCAAAAGGCAAAGAAGCAACGGGCCAAAATTCAAATTGTGTTGAGTTAAGAATATTATATGCCGTATCACATTGCTCTCGAGAGACAGCGTTCCTTGTAATAACTCCCACGAGCGAGTTTGCTTCAGGAAAGAGTAATGCTCCATTCACCCCAAATTCAGAAGGGTTGCCAGTGGACTGATAACCAATAAACTTACGGGAATTGCGAGTACCTAACGACGAGAGAATTGTAGAAAAAGTTTTAAGATTTTCATCAACAAGAGCTCTTTCAAGGTGACAAATGGTATCAAGATATTCATCCAAAAGAAAAGGTGCAAGAGAATTTTTTTCAGATTTATCCAGCCGATCTTCAATATTATTTTTTACAGACAGAACCTGCGCAAAACCTTTCTCAATACCCTGAACAGAAACTTGCGATTCATGAGATACATGAAGACCATCTTTTTGCTCTCTCACATCAAAATCATACACATATTTCGCAACTGGAAATCCATATGGAAAGACAACAACGCGTGTCCCGTTACAAGTAGATTTATGACAATCATTATATACGGTCTCGGTAGAAAAACCTTCAACAACTTCTCCTTCGTCAGATTCAATGCGCACAAACTTTTCTACAGGAATCATATATCTCTACTATAAAACGATTAAAAAAGATTATGGTTGTTAAATATATCTTTCAGCTCAACCACTTCAAACTACCGCATCATCACTTCCAACTTCGTCGGATCTTTTTTCATTTCCTTAACGATTGAAGCAGGTCCAATAATAGTGATTGCATTCTGTGCGCCAGAAATGAATTTTGCAAGGCCGAAGCGAAATTTTTCAAATAAAGTCGCATCCTCATCACCGGCAATGACAGCCAGTTCAACTCCCTTAAATCCTTTGATGTTGCCGATCATGATCATGGTGTCTTCAATTAATCTGCTTTCTTCTTCTGCCCGCAATTTTCCCTGCAGCACAATCACCTTATTATCGAGAATTATTTTTAGTAGTTTCTTAATGCGATCAACTGTTTCAAGCTTTGCAATCTCTGAATGCGGAATAAAATGCAATGTTAATCCTCTGAATTTTTTTGACGCCATGTTTCACCTCATTTTCTTTTATATATAATCCATTATATATTTTTAAATCTTCACATCTTTTATGATGTGAACAAGTTAAAATATTCACAAATATTTTAAAGCTTCATGTTTATTGTGTTTTTTTTGCCAGCTCAAACACAGACTCGTAGAACTCGTCCATATTCTTGCCGTATTTTGCAGAGATGCCAACAACATCAAAGTCAGGAAATGCCGACTCAATCTTTTTGATGTCAGCTTTCCTCAAGTCAATTTTATTGGCAACAATTAAGACCGGAATTTTCCGGGCAACTAAATTTCCTACAATAGTAATATTCACCTGCGAATACGGATTCTCCGTCGCATCCAAAACAACAACAACTGCATCCATGTCATCCAGCCATTTGATAGCCTCAACAATGCCCTGCGTCGCCTCTTTCGCCCGTTTCTGCGCTTGTTTCTTCTTGATCTTCATCTTCATAAAATCCTCATAATCAATTTTTGTTGCAATACCGGGAGTATCAATGAGTTTGAATTGTATAACCTTTTCTTTGTATTTGATTTCCACCTCTTCCTTGAATTGAACAGCGCGGGTTTCATGAGGAACATTGCTAACCGTGCCGATCTCCTCACCAGTCCAGTCCTTGCAGATTCTATTCGCCAAAGAAGTTTTCCCGGCATTCGGTGGCCCGTAAAAACCCAGTTTAATCTCAGTTTTTTTCGTGAAGAAAAGGCCAAACATCCTCTTGGTAAAATCACGCAATATGCGAATTGCCATAATCAATAACTTGCAGTTTGTTTATTAATATTTCTATACAAACTAAAAGATTTTCCCTCCTTTTCTTTTTTCAAGTTCTTTCTGCATCCTGCTCTGCTCCCATCTCCTAAACAGAGGAATCTCCCACATGCCGGTTCTTTTTCCGTGAAGTTTGTTCCAAGCATAGATGAGTTGTTCATTATTCCACTTATAATCGCGTAATTTCTTGAATATGTCTTCTTTGCTCATCTTTTGGTTTTCAGCATTATTCATAAAGGAGATGACATTAAACAACTGATTGCTGTTCTTAAAAAGATACGCTTCATAATGTCGTTTATACCATTCTTGCAGGATGATGTAGCACACAAACGCAATCACAAGCAAAATGATAAGAAACACCGTCGTCAAAAACCAGGGCTTGCAATCTGCCCTGCAGTTAGTATAATCTTCTCCTTCATCTGCCTCACACATATCATTATAATTACACGCGCCAGGCTCAGCGCCAAAATCTAAATCATTGAAAGCAGGAGATACATACACCGGCAAATGCGAAACATCAATAACACCGGGATAAATAAATTCTATCGTCTTGGTTGTTTCAGGAGTTAATTCATTCAGGTGAATACCATACCCCTCTGCCAATTCTTTTTCTCCGTAATCTTCTCGGAACGCTATTTCATCAACCTTTCCGTCGACAACGATGTATAATTCTTCTATAGTATCCTGCGGCTGAATAGTAAGCTTCACCTGCGAGAATAATACCTCTTCTCCTTCGTCATAAAAATAGGAAAATGATGATGATTCAATATGGAGAGAAACGTGTTCACGATTCCACTCATTAGTTGCCTCATACATTGTAGCAGCATCAGCATCAGCAGTACCAGCGCCCATCTCCTCCAATACGGCAGGATCATACACTTCACTGCTTTGGATAAGTTCTATCGGCTTGATGCTTTGTGTTGCGTTAAAGCTGACAGGAATTTTCAGACTCGTTAAGTCGTTCATAATTTTTATCAATTCATCTTCTTCGCTTCTAAACGTCTCCTTGTAATTTGTTTCTATCCTCGCCAAGCCCGTTTTAAGATTTTCAATAAAAGATTTCTCTGCCGTTTTTTCCTGCACCCACACCGGAAGTGTTGCAATACCATTTTCAAGAGTAGTAAGATCTTTTTTATACGCTTGAATCGTTTCATTGATCGCTTCATATAAGACCGCAACATTCACCACAACACTTTTCGTGCTGTTGCCTGCATTGCTTGATGCAGTAACCTTCAGAGTGTAATTGCCGACCTTACTGAAAGTATGTTGCATGCGAGACTCACTACTGGTCATCACAGAACTATTGTCTCCAAAATTCCAGACAAAACTATAACTGGTGTTTGAACTGTAATTATCCAGGATCGCGATAAAATCCGTCGGAATAAGAAGCGAGGCTGTTTTCGGAACAATGTCGGCTATCGTAGGAGTATTCACAACACTAATATTTCCTTTCAACGATTTATCACCGACCGTAAGAGTAACTACCTTATCACCATACGTTGAAGGAACACTAAACAAAGCTTTTTCTAGTTCAAGTTTTAAGAACTCAGAACTAATAGAAGCATTTTTTTTACCAACTTCATAAAAAGAAGTAATCGGCTCTTTCTCAAGTCCGTCTCGTTTATATTTCAGGTTGACATTAAACAAAGTAAACTGCTGGTCAATGCCTGAATAAAATTTGATAGGAATAATGCATTCAGGATCGCATACGCCCTCATAATGCTCTTCAATATAATGCATAATAGTCGACGACATATTCGTGTCATCATCCAATAAATGCTGGTCAAACCCAATCGCGCTCACTCCGTTATACATGAGCGGCTTGGCAAAAATTTCAAAATCATGATTGAAGGACTCTGTGAAACCGCAAGTCGCATTATCTTCAAAATTGAGAGTATAATTGGTTTGTTGCAGTGCAGAGATACAGACAGTCGCCTGTGCATTATTCGAAACACTGTCATCTAAAACAATGGTGCAATATTTTTCTCCGCCGCCAGTGGTTGTAAAACTGCAGGTTTTCTGAAATCCGCCGACATCAAGAGACATCCGGAAATCAGTCTGTCCGACTCCAAATATTTTTGCGCCAACTCGAAATCCGTGCGCCTGAGGAACATTAATTTTTCCGCAGAGAGGGACAGTGTTAATAGTAACATTTCCGATCACTTTATCAGATTCAAAACAGCCATACGGTTTAGCTATATAACATGTGTTAGTATTTGTTGCGATTGCAGTCCATTCAACAGAGTTATCTGCGAGGACATCAATAATAAAAGGAGGCAGGCACGAACTTGCTGCATTAGTGGAAACATTAAACGTAAAATCTAAGATATGACTTACATTGCCCGTCAGTTTTACACCGACGATTTTGGAACTAAGGACAGGTACCGTAAACGATTTTGACGAAGAAGAATTTCCAATCGCAGTGTATCCTTCAGAACAATCAGTCGGAGAGCACGAGCATTTCGACGAGAATCGGCAATCAATGCTGTTCTTATCAAGCAGATCTTTAAGCGTTATATTTTTGTCAAGTGCTTTAATCAAACTGTCAACAAGTTCTTGGCTGAAACTTACATTGATCCAACCCTTCAGAGCAGCGCCTTTCGCATAACTTTTTTCAAATGAATGGGATGCATTTCCCACACTCACACTCGCACTCACAAGTCCGATTACAAATAAAAATAAAAATACAACAAAAATATAATTAACCACACTCTTTTTCATCTTTCTATAATAAAAAATGAAACTTTATAAATGATGCGATGAATCAATCGCTGAGAATTCAACAGCTCGTTATTAATTTCTATTGGCAGATGATCTACGCTTTCTCTTTTTAATCATGGGCTTTGCAGGCGCAGCCAGATCCATTCTGCTGAAAATTCTGCTCACGCCCATCAGAGATATATCATATTTCTGCGAAAATGTTCTTAACGGAATTTTTTTCTTATGCCGCTGTGCATCATAGTAATCATGAAATAACGATAAGATTACATCAAAGGAGTACGGCACGACATGCTTTGAAAAATATTCTTGAGTCGTTCTGTACGCTAAACGTTCAGTTTCAGACGCATTGTATAATCCCGCTTGTTCTACTTGTGAAGACAATTGTTCTCCTACTGATAAGATCTGAGACAGCAATCCTCCGATTGCGGCTCGTCTCTCCCTTTTTTTCTCTTCCCATATCGCATGTTGACCAGTTTTA
>JBDKJQ010000009.1:0-9956 GCA_039796495.1 archaeon
CAAGACAAACGATAAGTTTATCATCTAACACCTCTTTTACAATATCAAGCGCTTCCATTATTCACCTCCATTTCAAGGTTTATAATGGGCGCCTACTCTAAAATAATATGCCCCGCCCTAAATAATAACCTTAATAAACTTGCCTGCATATTTTTCTTGAAGAGGTTGTTAATAATAGACGAATGGATTCTCAAAGTATTCAGATAATCATGCAACTATTGGACAGCATGGATCGTGCTGCTGCACTGATGGAACAGGCGTACAATGCCAAGAAAGCCGATGAATTTAAGAAGGCTAGAGATGAACTGACCAGCATCCAGAAAAAAATTTCTCAATTTGTGTAACATGTATTTTGACGCATTAAAAAATAACCTCAAAGAGATGAAGGACATCGCACGGGAGTTGTATGTATTTTACAATCAGTATGAAACCCTCACCAGCTCTGAAAAATTTAGGCATATCGCTGCTGACCAGAATGAAAAAAACCTTTTGAAAAACGTCATCACATCATTGTCAAATCAACTGAAAATTCTTAACAGCGCTCTTCCTGCACTTATCCAGGCAATCAGTTACTATAAAAAATATCCTTCTAAGGAGGGGATTTCCAAAGAAGCTAATCTTGCGCAGGTTACGTATAAGCCCTCGGAAGACAGGAAGGTCTCTCTGGTCATCAGTGACGATGATAAAAAAGAATTTTTGAGAAACTTAAGCATCAGCAGACTTTCCATCAATCAGCTCAAAAGAGAGTATACTGCGGCGCAAACAATGGAATTAAGAAAACCGAGCATGTATGCAAAACTGTCAAATTATTTTTTCAGGAATTTTTCTGAGAGTCTGGTACACAAAGGTCATTTTAATACCCTTAACAGAAGCTTGCGGAAAATAAATTCAGAATTTATTGTCAGTACGTATGTATCTATGGTTTTTTTCACCACATTACTCGGATTTATCATTGGCTTTTTCTTTTTTTGTCTTTTGCTTTTTGTTGAAATAAGTATCGTGTTTCCCTTTTTTAGTATCACTGAGTCGTCGTTTCTCGCGCGATTCCTGAAATTTTTCTGGCTTCCGATTACTCTGCCCTTTATTACCGGCGGATTATTTTATCTCTATCCATTCAGTGAAGCAAAAAATATCGGCAATAAAATAAATCAGGAATTACCGTTTCTTACTATACACATGTCGGCAATTGCCTCCTCTGGAGTTAACCCTATCAGTATCTTTGAGATCATCGTGAAAAGCAAAGAATATCGGTATACTACTTTGGAATTTAAAAAAATTCTTAATCTCATTAATTTTCATGGGGAGGATATGGTGACTGCGTTGCGAACTGTTTCGTCGTCATGCCCTTCTCAGAAATTGGGCGAGATGCTCAATGGTCTTGCGTTCACTATCAAATCAGGCGGTGATTTGCATCGGTTTTTGAACAAACATGCCGAGAACATGCTTTTTGATTATCGGCTTGAACGGGAACGATACATAAAAGTTGCTGAAACGTTTATGGACATCTATATCAGCGTTGCCATCGCTGCGCCGATGATTTTCCTTATGATATTCATCATCATCGGGAGCACCGGACTGACCGGAGGATTATTTAATCTTGGCGTGAATGCACTCAGCCTCCTTCTGATTTTAGGGATTATCATTTTAAATGTGGTGTTTCTTATCATTTTAGGATTGAAACAGCCGGCGATGTAACATGGTACACCTTTTCAAATTTGAATTGAACAAATCAGAGATTATCGGGATACTGCTTGCGCTCGTCACCATTATTCTGGATTTTATTTTTTTACGGGGAACTGATTTGCTTTATTTTATCTTAGGCATTGCGTTTATCATTGCAGGATTTCCTTTTTTTATTTTTTTTATTCTTGAGACAAACACGGTGCGGGAAAAAGATGAAATGTTTTTGGAATTTTCGAGAAACCTTGTTGAGAATGTCAAGGCAGGAACGCCGATAAGCAAAAGCGTGATCAATCTGAAGAATAAAAATTATGGGGCGTTGAATCCTCATGTACAGAAACTTGCCAACCAGGTTTCACTCGGCATTCCCATCAAGATTGCATTTGAAACATTTGCACGTGATGTTGACAGTAACACCATATCCCGTGCCATTAATATCTTAAGTGAATCAGAAAAGGCAGGCGGAGAGATTGAAGATGTCCTTGAGTCAGTTGTTAATTCCGTTGCACAGATTGATAAGTTGAAGAAAGACCGACGAAATGCCATGTACGGACTTGTGGTGCAGGGTTATATCATCTTTTTTATTTTTATTATCATCATGGTTGTCATGGAATTTAAAGTGCTGCCGATTGCCACCGGCATTAATACCGGTGTTGCTCCGTCGGGAGGAGGATTGCCTGGTGGTGTCCCCGGTATCGGCGGATTCAGCGGAAAAACATCAACTCCTGAAGAGCTTTCCCGTCCTTTTTTATGGCTTCTTATCATCCAGGGATTTTTCACTGGTCTTATCATCGGAAAATTATCTGAAGGAAACATCAAAGCAGGCTTTAAGCACTTTTTCATACTGACTGTTCTGGCGGTGCTCATCAATACCGGTTTGAAAGTATTTTTGAATTAGCATTCATAAAACATATAAACTCTTTTTATTTCTTAGATGTGAGGTGAATATGTTTTTATACAAGAGTGGACAAGCGCATGTTGAAATGGTTCTTGCGTTTGTTTTATTTACCGGTTTTCTTGTTTTCATATTTATTATGATTAATCCTCTTTTTCGTGCACAGGAAACACTTTCCATTGATAATGAGAAAACGATTTTGCTGGAGAAGATGAGTACTGTTGTGGGAAAAATTCCTGTCATGGTTGAAAGTGATAGCTATTGTTATTCTATCAGCAAAATCCAAAGCAGTTATGGAAATGCATTCAGAGAATCAAAAGACGCAGTTGTTTCAGGAAAACAGGTTCGGTACGTACTTTATTTTGCAGATTTTATAACGAGTGCGGGGACTATCAGCTGTTCTGACCGACCATCGCTGAACAACAAGGGGGAGGATGCCTTTCGCTTTGGCTCGTATGGCGAGGAAACCTTTATTTCTCAATCAAAAGTGATTGCATTGAAACAGTTGTATGAATCTGATTATACTGCTCTGGCTACTAATTTAGGAATCGGGAATTTTGCATTCAGTTTCAGAAAAATTGATGGAACAAAAGTTCCTGCATTAAGCATCAACAGTGATAAGATACTTATTCCTGAGAATGTCCCTGTTGTTGCTGTTGATATCCCGGTTGTTACTGTTGACTCCCTGTTTGTAAAGGAGGAGATGATATTAACCATACAAATGTGGTGATATTAAGGAGACTTATGAATACAAAAGGCTGGATAATCATTGTTGAAGCATTCATCGCGGTATTAATTGTTTCGACGGCTTTGTTATTTATACTCAAAGAGGATGTGCCACAAGGTATTTCAGCAGAGATGCATGAGCAGCAGCGTGCTATCCTTGAGATTATTTCGAACGATGATACGATGAGAACAGAAGCATTGAATCGTCAGCAAACCACTATTGGCCCCTTTATCCGCAGCACACTTCCTGATTCATTTGATTACGTCCTTACTCTGTGTGATAGCAACCAAATCTGCAATCAAGGGATTCCAACAGACCGGGATGTTTTTGTGAGCGAAACTATTCTTAGCGCTGATCATGATTCATTTCCCGGAAAAAAACTTACCAAGCTGCGACTGTTTGTGTGGAGAAAATAAAATTTATTATTTCTTTCTGAGATGAAATACAAACTTCTTGACGCAACTACCTTTGAAGCGTATGGAACCAGTCTTGAGGAATGCTTTGCGCATGCTGCATTGGCTTTGCTGCATGTTATCTGCAAAGAAAAAATAACCAGCAATGAAAAAAAGAAAATTATTATCTCGGGAAAGGATCGAAAGCAGTTATTGCACTCTTTCTTGGAAAAAATGCTGTATCTTCTTGAGGTTGGAGGATTTTTGACGAGTGAAGTGAATCAATTGAGAATTTCTGGAATGCCTGTTGTGAAAGGCACAAGAAAATTTTATAATCTCACGCTGCATGCGGAGGTATATGGAGATGAGGCGAAGAATTATGCGGTTGATCATCCGGTTACAAGCATACGTTCTCATACTATCTCTGAAACACTCACTGAAGACGGGAAAAAATTTACTGCGCGGATTGAATTGACTTGAGTAAGATTTATAACTTTGTTTTATTATTTATTCTGAGGAGTAACATGAGGCGATATATTTTTATCATCAGTATTTTTTTATTATTCTTAACGGTCAGTGCACAGGTAAATACTTCTGCTGAGGAGAATGCATCCCTTAATCAGACTGTTGAACTGCAAGATATAGAAATCCTTAAATTTTTTCCGAAAGAGGTCAAGACCGGTGATGTAGCGTTCAATATTCAGGTTAAGAATAATCTTGATGCGACTTTTGAGAATGTGTACGCATTTATTTCAGGCAGTGGCTTTGCGACGTATGAAGTCATTCCCATTGAGACGCTGGGGCCGTTTGAGAGAGATTATATTTTTGTGAACGGAAACCTGAAGGAAAGCGGAAGCATTAATCTTACCATACGCATCGGGAAATATATTTTTTACCAGCAACTCTATGTGTTTGACATAGAAAAAGAATCTGAAAATACTGAAGAGGAAAAAAAATTAGAGCAGCTGAAAGAACTTTCGATGAAGCTTGAAGACCTGAAGAAAAATTATACGGAACTGGAGCTTGTTATTTCTGAAAAAGAGGACCGGGATTTTGATGTCACTGATATTAATCTTGAAGACCTGAAAAAATATATCCGAAGCACTGAATCATCCATCCTTTCGCAGGAGGTGGGTGAAGCGGCGATCAACCTTCAGTTGTCAATTGAAGAATATAAGTATCAAAAAGAAAAAGTTGACATTGCTAAAATCATTCCTTTTTCGACGAGGATAAAAGAAAACGCCCTTATTTTTTCTGCCATATTCGGAGCGATTCTCGCTTTTTTTGCACTATCTGAACTGTTAAAAACAAAATCGCAGCGGGCGTATGAGAATGTTACTGGTCTCGTGATGAGAGGAAGAAAGAAAAGGAAACGGGGATAGCTGTTCTCTTTTGAGAGAATGAGTGTTTACTTTATCGATAGAATAGTAATCTATTTGTCATCGCAGAATTTATAAACATCTCTTAACTTTATTTTGCATGAAAAAAGGTGCGAGGTTATTTTTACTATTACTGGTAGTTGTTTTTGCTATTAATGCTATTTCTGCAACGTTGACTGGCCACTGGAAGTTTGAAGATACCTATCAGGATAGTATCGGCACTCATTCCGGAACTGCAGCAGGAGGACCGACGTTTGCGACAGGAAAAATAGGGAAATCACTGTCACTTGATGGTGTTGATGATTATGTTAACTTTAGCTCCTGGAACATCGGCAAGATTCATACTGTTGGCTTTTGGATCAATTCCACAGATTCAGATTATGGCGTTGTTGTGGGAGGTGCTGCAAATTATGGAACATATCTTGAGGGGATCACAACTGTCAACAAGTCTTGTTATGAAACCGGCGTTGGCTCTGTGGTTTGTGCAGTTCACGGAGGCATTTCCGGATGGAATCATATGATGGTGGTGCGTGATGGCAACTTAGTCCGATTTTATAAGAATGGCGCTTTAGTAGGAAGTCAACAAACGTTGTCTAATAATGTGGATTTGACAACTTCCTTCATTGGAAGAAACAATAATGGATTTTATCTTAAAGCAAGACTTGATGAATTAAAAATATGGGATCATGCATTAACAACTACTGAAATTACCACGGAATATAATGCCGGTAATTGCGCTGATGAATGTACTACGGAAAACGCAAAGCAATGTTCCGGAAGCGGTGTTCCGCAAATTTGTGCACCAGATGGTGATGCAGATTATTGCCTGGAATGGAAAAACCTGGCGAGTTGCTCTTCAGGGTTTGCGTGCACGAATGGTGAGTGTACTGCAGGTTCAATTGGTTACTGGAAATTTGAAAATAATTATCAGGATTCTTCAGGAAATGCTTTTCACGGCACGGGCTTTGGCAATCCTGTTTTCACGACGGGAAATAACGGAAAATCAGTGTCTTTAGATGGTGTTGATGATTACATGAGTGTTCCTTTTAATTCTACTCTTAGGTTATTCAACAGTACTATTGGGTTATGGATCAATCCTTCCAATCTATCGAGCGGGACTCATATTCTTGCAAGTTCCGGAGGCAGTAGTTATAGTAACGGATGGCTTATTGCGCAGGTCGGAACTTACATCAATGTTTACTGGCTTAGTGGAGGCGTGGTCGTGCAGAAAAATATTCTTACTACCAATAGCTGGCAGCATGTGCTCGTCACAAAATCAGGAAGCATGGTTTCGTTATATCATAATGGCGTACTACAGGGAACTGGCACTGCGGGAACCAATACGTATAATAATGTCTCTTTACTTTTTGGCGGCGGAAGTTCTAACTGGTATTTTCAGGGAAAACTGGATGAAGTAAAAATATGGAGTTATCCTTTATCCGCTGGCGAAATAACTAACGAGTATAACGCCGGTGCTCCCATCGTTACTGAATGTGCTGACAACATAGATAATGACGGCGATACAAAAAAGGATGCGCTTGATCCTGATTGCTGGACAAATCCTTCGAGTTCTGCTACTTATGATGCCTCCATTAATTTTGAAAAACCTCATCAATGCAGCGACGGTATAGACAATGACGGTGATGGCAAGACTGATTATGCAGTAACGCTTGACCCTAACAATGGATTAACGTATGTGTATCCCACAAATGCGCCGTTATGGGGATATACTAATAATCCGTTTGAGCTGGAATACCAAGTTGCAAACATCAGTGCAACGTATGGCATGGGATACAATATTTATTATACGTATAATGTGGGGGCGATTGCACGATCATGGTATGTATCTCCGACGCCTCCTTATGGTGGTGCGTATTACACTGGGACCCTGACCAAAGTATGTAATGTTCTGGGATATTCGACGGTGACCGGTCATGATTGCACGAGCGCATTTGGATCTGGTTGCGGTTATTCTTCTCCTGACGATAATTTTATGTGGAAATTCAATGGAAATAATTTTGTGGGCATGAGTGCATCGTATAAAACATGGATCTCACGAATCTGGTGCAAGCATAAACTTTCTGCATGCAGCGACGGCAGAGACAATGATCATGACGGGAAAAAAGACAGTGCAGATGATGGATGTGTCGGATCAAGTGATGATTCGGAGGTTTCTCAGGATCCTGACTGCGAAACATCTGATGATTATATTGAAGGAACTTTTCCGGAATGTTCTGACGGCGGAGATAATGACGAGGATGGCGTGATTGATAAATATGATTCAGATTGCTGGACAACTGCGGGAAATCCTAATTCCTATAATCCTTCAGATGCCACTGAGGGAACTGCCATTCCTCAATGCAGCGACGGAACAGATAACGACGGTGATAGCAAGGTTGATTGCGCTGATTCAGACTGCTGGTCTAATCCTACAAACTCTTCAACCTGTGATGCGGGGGATACTGTTGAAAAACCTGCGGTGCAATGTTCTGATGGAGCAGACAATGATGGCGACGGTGTACGTGACTCGTATGATTCAGACTGCTGGATTGATCCGTCTGATCCTGAAACGTATAATGCAAATGATACCATTGAATCCTCTTCACTTTCTGTTACTAACTTTTTCTGGGGAGATATGACCGGCGAGGCGATTAATACAACCGGTGTTGAATCAAGTGTTAAACTTGTTGTTGTGGGAAATAATCTCCTTGGGAAATCAATAAGTTATGAAATCTATAAAGACGAAACTGTTGACACTAAAGTATGGTCAGGCTCTCAATCGGGGACGACAAACACTGAGTGGTCGTATGTATGGGAGGCAGGAAAAAAACAAAGTGATGGAAGCTTTTCACAGGGAAATTATTATTTCAAGTTTGTTGCGAATAATATGTCTTATGATTCCCGCATCGTTGCAGGGAATAATAGTCCGTATGGTCTTTTGATGGTTGGTCAGGAGAGTAACCAGGTGCCTACTGCAACAGTTATCAATCCGCTTGACAAACAAATTTATTTTTTGAATGAGAATCTTGACTTTATTGCGACGGTGAGTGATGTTGATGACCAGTCTGTTGATTATCGATGGTTGTTAGGCGAGGGCAGCAACATGAGAGAAGGAAGTGTTGCAAGCGGCGGAGTCATTGAATTTAATTTTGCATATCCGACTACAGGACAAAAAGATCTGTTACTTGAGTTGGATGATGGAAGAGGAGGAGTTGCTTCGTATAAAATCTCGATTCTCGTTATCAACTCGAGCTTTATGCTTGCGTATGTTGATGAACCTCAGTATAATATTTTCTTAAGTGATCGTGAGGTTTTTTTTAATGCTTCAAGCACGTATGCAATCAATAAAACTATCTTAAGCAATGGAACGGCAGTGATTTCCTGCATGGCAGGATTATGTCCTTCGACGACTGCAGGCTGTCCTGTTGGTTATAACACTAGCAGATGTCCTATCACTATTGCGAATGCGCCGGCAACTCCTGCACAAGTAAATTATAACGGGATAAACTTTACCTGGAAATTTTTCGGACCGTTCGGTTATACTTATGAATGTTCAGGAACTGAATGCGGGCGCACGTTTAGCAGGACATTTCCTGTTGCTGGTACTTACATCGTGCAACTTTCCACTAGTTTGAATCCCAATTCGTCTACTTCGACGATATTCAATACTCATTTTGAAGATAACAGTGCTCCGATGTGTTTTATCCTTAATGATGAAGACTGGGTCAATAAACCTGCGGGCAGTTATTGGAAATATCCTGACTCTGATTTAATTTCTGTTACGAATGATGCAGGCAATTGTTATGAAGCAGATGGTGTTGATGGCATGACGCGCGAGGCGAAGCAGACGTGTTGTCCTGTTGGTTTTGAATGTCAGACGGTGAGCGGAACGAAACAATGTGTGTACACAGGAAAAGATGATTGCGAGGATTATCTGACGCAAAGTGAGTGCGAGGCTGATAGTGGACATAGTGAAATCGCACGTGGCGATTTAGAGTCAGGAAATTTTGCCAGCTGTGGTATGGAAAATATTCCGTATGGAAATGCCGGCTTATGTACGTACGGAGTTTCATGCAAGTGTGCATGGAGTGATTCTGCTCCTGAAGGAGAGCGGTGTACGGCAGCTGGAACAACAATTTATTCAACATTTGAAAGTACGCCGAGAAAATGGTATGTCAGCTCCAGCAACGATCCGGATAAAACAGCAGTCTATAATTACTGTGATTCCGGAGAGGGAGAATCTCCTCTGGGTGGAGAGTGCATCGTCGAGAAAACGTCGGTTGTTACCGAATGCGGAGCAGGCATTAAGTATAAAGTTATACAAGCATTTGTGAGATATAGCGGAGATAATGATGCAGAACGCTTTGACTGTCAGGATAAAACTGTTGAGATTCCGTGCGGAAGTATAGTCAAATTACCGTTTTTTGGCTGGTGGAATTTTGCTGCTGCCGCCTTACTTATTGCAGGTTATTATTTTTTTATGAGAAAGAAATAATTTTTTTATATTCTTCCTCTACTCTGGTTTATCCACTTTAAGTTTTTTGGATGTTTTAACTCGTTCACTTTTTAAAGTGAAGGTTTAAAGCAAAGCTTTAACTCATTTAGAATCAAAGATTCTAAAGATTTAAATATAGATACAGCAGACCTTTGTTGTTCCGCTGTCTAGTAAACCAATAAAACAAACCGAAGAATTTAATTGGTTTACTATATTCGAACATATATAGAGGTGAATACCTCAGAGCATTCTGAGAATTTTAACATGGCAACAAAGATCGAAAGTAGAGATGCACTCATCAGAGAAGGATTGAAACTTCAGGAGATAGCTGATAGAGAACAAGTCGGACATCAAGCGATTCATAACTATATCCTTAAAACTGGTCAAC
>JBDKJQ010000010.1:0-22627 GCA_039796495.1 archaeon
TACAGAAAACAATGGCAACAAAATATGGAATGATTTCAGATTTGCATGAAGATCCGAACATAATTGTACCTGCTCTTGAAATGTTAAAACAGCGAGGAGCAGAGAAACTTCTTGTGAATGGAGATATTGGAGAAACCATGGAAGGTACTTCATTAGAGGATGCAATTAAAAGAGCACAAAATTATTCTGCATTTATTCTTAATAAAATCGGAGAATCGGGGTTAGAGGCGTACGTTCAGCCTGGAAGTCATGAAACGCTCTTAGGATTTGAGCCTGTGATGGAATGGGCATGTGAAAAATATCCACAAATTTATTACATAAAAAAACCTGAAAAAAGAGAAATGAGTGATCACGACCTTGTTTTTCTTCCTGGTTCTGATGTTAATATAGCATTAGGAGAATATGGTATTACGAGTGATCTTGGGACTTTTTCTGGAAAATATCTTAATATAGGAGATGGAAAAAAATTTGAGCATTGGAGAACTTATGTTACCTTAATTAGCCAAGGATTTAGAAGGGGTGCACGATCATTGGCAAATATGAATGATTTGCGACGATTAGTTACCTGTCCTGAAAAAACAGTTGTCGTTTGTCATGTTCCAAGAAAATTTGATAATAAGGAGAATAGTGTAGATGTAGCACGATTTGGAAAAGCTCAGATAGATTTTTTTTATGAAAGAGAATTGATTAAACAAGGGACTATTATTCCTGCAGTCTCCTTTGACTCGAATTTTCCTTTAAGGGTGGTTGAGGAAAACCGCGGCAATGAAGATTTAAGAAAATTATATGAAGAACTTGGCATCACCAAAGCAGTTTCTGGACATTTTCATGAATCATCTCATCGGGCGCATGATTCAGAGGGAAATCCTGTTGCACAAAACACCCTCACTACAAACCTTTTTTGGAATTCTGGACATCTTGATCGAGGCTATACCGGAATTTTAACTGTTGATGGAGAAAACGTTAGTTATGAGAATATTACTTTGTCGTTAAAAGAGTGATTAATTATTTTCTTCTTCATTCTCATCATAGACCGGAGGAGTTTCTCTTGCTAATCTCTCGCCTTCTGCCTTATCCATGCTGCTGAGTTCTGTATAATCAAAATCTTTTGTTCTGGTGAGGATGTCGCCAATTTCTTTCTGCATGTTGTTTTCTGGTGAATAGGTGTCATCTTCAACTTTTATATTCGCCTCAAATTCGTGCTGGTGTTCGATTGCTTGGGTATTGTCTTCTTCAATACCTCGGTGAATGCTTTCAGATTCTTTTGTAATTCTCTGAAGATCATTAAACGGTTCAATCGGGCCGATATTTTCTTCGGGCATATCTTCAATCCCTTCCATTTCTGCCTGAATTGGTATTGAAGTGAGCAGTCTTCGATCATTTTTTTCACGGTCATGATAGATATTAGTATCAAAATGCATGCTTCCTTTCTTTCCCCAGCTCTGACTTTCTTCTTGCTGTTTTTTTTGGAAATTATTGTGCTGGTGATTATTTTGGTGAGGATGATTCTGGTGGTTATGGTGCGGGTGAGGCCGCTTATTATTATGTTGATGTTGAACTGGTTTTTGCTGTGGTTGTTTATTTGTTTTGTTCATTTCTTCCTTGTTCTTTGCATGTTCGTCATCCAGACTTTTGATCAGAAGAGAAACATCATATGCAGCGTCGGCATTGACTGAAATACTGCTTATCCCTTTTCTCACTAAAAATTCGACCATCTCCTTTTTGCTTCCTGCCTGACCGCAGATACTTGTTTCAACTTTTTTTCTCCTGCACACATCAATGACCTTTTTTATCTGGGAAAAAATTGCAGGATGCAGTTCGTTATATAGATATTGGACATTGTCTTCTCCTCTATCCACTGCAAGTGTAAACTGCGTCAGATCATTTGTGCCAAATGAAATAAAATTCACTTCATTACTGATGTCCTCAATAATTTGTACTGCTGCCGGTGTTTCAATCATGACGCCAAATTCCATGTTGTCTGTTTTGTTTGCATCAAAATATTCCTTGCATTTCTTTACTTCTTCCATTGAGATAATCTGGGGAAACATGACTCCGAATCTTTTTTCTGGAAATTTTTCCGCGCTTTCCTTAATTGCGGCAATTTCTGTGAGAAGAATCTTTGGATGCTTTAAACTGAATCTGATTCCGTGAAACCCTAACATAGGATTAAGTTCTTTTTCTGGAGCTCCCTGCAAAGAACTAAATTCATCCGTGCGTATATCGCTTGTCCTGATCCAAACGTTTTGAAAGTGTTCTGCAATTTTTTGTATGCCTTTTGCAAGGAGCATTTTATATTCTTCGAGTGTGTCTTGTTTTTCATAGTAGAGCGGATGCTTACCTGAACTTGCGATTATACCTTCCAGTCTGAGCAATCCGACGCTGGTTATACCGGTTTGTGCTGCGCGATCAGCATAATCGGGAATATCAAGGATAACTTTTAATTTTACTCGTTCGGTTGGAATAATTTTTTTTATTTCAGCCTGCTGCTCTTCTGCAACTTCACCCTCATACACTTTTCCGTTGAATCCATCGACGGTTATTTTCATTCCTTCTTTTAACAAAGCAGTGGCGTGGGTTGTTCCGACGACTGCAGGAATGCCCATTTCCCTTGATACAATTGCTGCATGACTGGTAATGCCACCTTCATCAGTAACTATTGCGCATGATTTTTCCATGGCAACAACCATATCTGGATTGGTCATTTGCGTTACGAGGACATCTCCTTTTTTTATTTTTGGAAGATCTGCCATTGTTTTTATTATCCTTACTGTTCCGACGCCAATGCCCGGACTTGCGTTCAATCCTTCGAGTATTATTTTTCCTTCAATTTTTTTGCCCTGCTTTTGTTTTCCTAATGTTGTAATCGGGCGTGACTGTACGATATACACCTTACCTGCTTCCAGTGCAAATTCAATATCTTGCGGTTTTTTGTAATGCTCCTCAAGTTTTAATGCATAATTTGCAACTTCAAGCATTTCTGCATTGCTCAATACCTGTCGTTGTGCTTTTGCCTGGTTTAATTTTACAATTTCATTTTCTCCTCCTGAATTTCGTACAATCGCAATTTTTTTTTCGGAGATTTTTATATCCTCAACAACGAGATCCTTTGTTATAACGTAATGGTCTGGTTTTATCATGCCTGAAACAATGCCTTCTCCTAATCCGAATACTGCTTCAATGACAACGTTGTCACTGTTGCTATTGGGATCTTTGGAAAATACAACGCCTGACTTTTCGCTGTCAACCATCTTTTGGATGACCACTGCCAATAGTGCCTCGCCTTCTGTAAATCCCTGTTTTTGTCGATAATAAATTGCTCGCGGTGTGTAGAGCGAAGAAAAACATTTTTTAATATGCTCGATTACATTTCGATCTCCTTTTACGTTCAGGAAACTTTCCTGCTGTCCTGCAAAACTTGCAGTTGCAAGATCTTCTGTTGTTGCTGAGCTTCGCACTGAGACAAAGGGAGGCTCCTGCGCATTTTGCAGGATGTGCATTGCATTAAAAGATATATTATTGTTGATCTTCTCGCTTCCCAAAATAGTATATGACTCCAGGATTTCGCTCTGCAGATCTTGCGGCATTTTTTGACTTTCTATTAATTCCCTAATCTGCTTGGAAGCTTTATTTAGCTCGTCGGTGTTTTGGATGTCTACTGACTCAATAATTTTTTTTATCGTTTCCTTAATCTCGCTTTTTGTCAGGAAATAATCGAAGGATTGGGCGGTTATCATAAATCCCGGTGGCACCGGAAATTTATTGTTAAACATTTCGCTCAGACTTGCACCTTTTCCTCCTGCAGTTGCGATATCTTTGTTAGAAAGTTCGTAAAACCATTTTACATATACATCGCTGGTGGGTTCTTGTTTTTGAGAATTTTTTTCTTTGGTTTTTTCATTTCCCTCATGAGAAGTCTGATTCATATTCCTGACTGCATCACCTACCAATGATCCTAATGGCCCTCTTTTTTGATCCATCTTTTTAAAAAAGGAATGAATTATTTAAATCTTCACATCTTGTAAGGTGAATGAGTTAAAATATTAAAAATGTTTTAAATCTTTAGAATTGGATTCTAAACGAGTCACCTCCTGAAAATGATTTGAACCTTCACCTTTTTTAATCTGAGTATACGGTTTATCTTAAACTATTTAAATCATGATTCTTTCTTTAACTATGGTGCGATTACAAAAAGAGAGAGTGGACAGAAGACCTGCAACAAAAAGTTATGTGAATCATTTTTTAGTGCTCTTGGTTATCTTGTTTGTTCTCCAATTGACGATGATGGGATTGTTGTGGGATAAAGTGCTTACGCTCAGTGATGATGTTGTATTTTACAACACTGAAATAAACCGCAAAGTTGATGTGAACAGCGCGGAAACACAGAACAAGATTAACCAGCTGAGTGAAAGTGTTTTGGGTCTTGAGAAAAATTTTCAGACTGAGATCAGCGATATTAAGACGAACTTGAAAAATTCTGCGAGTGCTGACTTTTCTCTTGTCATTGAGGATGTTGTTGATTCTGTGGTGAGTGTGATGACCAATGCAGGACAGGGAACCGGATTTATTATTTCTTCCGACGGCTATGTGGTGACAAATGCACATGTATTGACCGGTGCGAAATATGCAAACGCGATAACTCCGAGCAAAGAAAAAAAAGTGATGACGCTGATTGGTTATGATTCAAATTTAGATCTTGCCCTGCTTAAAATTGATGGAGAATATCGCCCGTTGAAATTTGCATCAACGGACGATGTGAAAATCGGCGAGAAGGTTATTGCTATTGGGAATCCATTGGGCTTATCATTTTCTGTTTCAGAGGGAATTATTTCTGCGAAGGACAGAGTGGGTGCGAACGATCTTCCTGCTTACATTCAGACTGATGCTGCGCTCAACCCTGGAAATTCCGGCGGGCCTTTAATTGATGCAGATGGAAAAGTAGTCGGCATTAATAATTTCAAGTTAAGCGGTGGGGAAAACATCGGCTTTGCTTTGGAGAGCGATTATATCGTTGAGGGGATTAATCAGATTGCTGTGGATAATTTGGGTGAAGAGATTATCTAAAAAAACGGGGTGAATCAATTTTTGTACAATCTCGACTACCTTTTCTTTTAAATTATATTTCATTTTTATCGTATGGCATTTTTAGGATGGGCTGTTGTGTTTTTGATCATTGCAATCATTGCAGGCTTTTTGGGATTTTTTATAGTGGCTGAGACTGCTGCGATGATCGCTAAAGTGTTGTTTTTCATTTTCCTGATTTTGTTTATTATTTCTTTGATAAAACATATGGCGAGTTAAAACTCCTAGGGGTATTTCTAAATTAGTATAACTTAATAGTAACTACAAATGGAAAGATTTAAAAAGGTGGGGGATGTAGTTGAACTATGACATTATCACTTGAACAAATGTATGAAATGAGAGGATTATTTGTAGATGGAAATATTCCTGTTGAACAGATTGTTTGCAGAACTGGGTATGATGCGGAAATTGTCCGGCAGTATGCAGAACATCAACCCTATGAATGGGATGAAGGATTAGCTTCGCTGTTAAGGGGAGCTGTAAAAAAAGTAAATCGTGTCAATGCATTACTTCAGCATACTGATGAGGAAGAAGTGAGTGTTTCTACTTTATTTAATGATCATTTTGATTCTATACGGGAAGAACATCCTGATATGTCTTTGTATGAGGTTGCAGAAACAATTAAAAGAGAATTGGGAGGGGAAAAATAAATGACTCAAACACCCTCGGAAAAATCACCTTTTTTAAATTTACCACTCGATAAGTTGGTTACCGCAATTGAAAGAAGTTTAGATAGACTAGAATCTCCTCCTTCTGGAAAGTATGGTGCACAAGAATTATTGTATCTTGTAGATCATATTGGATATGTTTTAGAGCTGAAAAAAAATGAGATCTCATCTGATTATAGACGTTTATCTTCTCGACAGGAAGATGTTAGGCGCGGAATTCTTCAGGTAGCTGCTCCTGACACTTATCATGTTCTTGAGATGCTAGAAGATATACTTGGCATTCACGGTGGGGGAACTCCTGAAAATAAAAATGTTGGAGAGAATAAACAATGAAAAAATTATTTTTACTGTTTTTTGCAAGTATTTTTGTTTTATTTGCTATGAGTCTGGTATCTGCGACGCTGTGTCAGAATGTCCACGGGTATTATGATGATTGCAGTTTTGGTTCTTCTGGTGGATACAAACAATATAACACCTACAATTATGCACCGAAGCCAATCTTTAAAGGAAGCTATGGTAATTATCGGTATGATCGCTATCTGCACGGTGATGATTTGCCGACGAGTTGGTTTGGAGGCTCTGGATTATATGGAGCATATGGTCACCCGTTTGGCGGTGGAGGATACCGATCTTTTGGATATGGTGGGTATGGATATGGCTATGCTCCTTTCAGCAACACTTTTGGATACAGCTCGTATTATTGGTATTGGTGATTTTTATTTGATTAGGGTTTTTTAATTTTGGTATCATGAAAATTATATGAGGCTCATCATATTCTCCTCTTTAGTAGAGCACTATCTGATAATCTCTTTTGTTATATCTTGAGAAGAATAAGAGTTATTATCTCACTATAATTATCCTTAAATAATAGTTCTTCTTTTTATTTGGATGAAAAAAATTTATTTTATTTTTGTTGCGGCATTACTTGCTGTTGGATTTGTCTCTGCTGGATTATGCAAATCCTCAAGCGGGTATTATGAAGAATGTGGATCGAGTTCTGTCAGTTATTCGTATGATTATTATTCTTACTCCGATTATTCTTCTTCCGATTATTATCCATCTGTATATGAAGAGGGTTATGCGCGCGGTTTTTATCAGGGATATGATATTGGTTTCAGTGAAGGATATGACTACGGCTATTACAGCGCGGATCGAGGGTATCCGCGTTATTATAATTACGAATATGAACGGGATCGGTTAGCTCCGGATTATTATTTTTATTTCGATACTCTTTTTTAGTTGTCAGAAAATTACAGCATTTATTTAAATAACTCTGAGATGTGAATACAGTATGATAAAAAAAATCGCAGTGTTTATGATGCTCGGGATGTTTATTTCCCTGATAAGTGTGAATGCGGTGAGTGCCGGGAATTTATGCAAAGGTTCTGACGGTTATTGGCGCGCGTGTTCAACAACGGCGGTCGGCTCTACCACTTCTACTGCGTTTACCTATGGCAATAATTACAACCATCATTATGCGGTCAAGCCCAGCTATTCCAAATATTATACGGTGAATTATGACATGGATTATAGCACGGAGTATAAACAAGGATATTTTGGCTATGACAGTTTCCGTTATTATCCAAATGGATATGATCATGCGTATAATTATGGCTCGTATGGTTCTGAGGAAACTCACTACAGTTCAACGTATGAAGTAAAACAGGGACTTCGTCATTAATTTTTAATTTACAGATCAAGCTTGAGTAATTTACTCAATTCTGAGAAGAGGCGGGATTCAAAAATTGCCGATTTCTCATCTTCCTGTTTTTCCATGGGCAGAATGTCCATCAATTGAATGATAAGCTCATTAAATGATGAGGGATTCTCTTTTCGGTATTTTTCTATCAAGATCTCTTCTATCTTTTCACGGTCTTTCTGCAATTCCACTTTCAATTCTTTTTTTTCTGTTTCTAACTGCGAGGTATTTTTCAGAAATGAGAAGGCGCCTGTTTTTTCAATATGTTCCTCAATCTGTTTATTATTAATGTCAGATGCTTTTCCTACGGTTATGTCTCCATAGACTTTCAGAAGGACTATCTTATCTTTTAAATCTCTTTTGCCGAGCTCTTCGATAATTTTCTGGGTTGCGGTCAGGGCATTGTCTATCTCGACGGGAATATACACAATATCTTTCAGGCGAACTTCTTTTTTTGTCACTTTAATATAGCCGTTAACCTCCACCAGATAAAAGCTCCCGCATTCCAACTCTTCCAGTTCCTTGAAATTATTGGGAAACAGCGGACCGCCATAAATCACTTTTTTACCGTTGAAATCTTTTTCATAGTCGATATGAACATGGCCGAGCGCGTAATAGTCTGCCTTTGGCAATTCTGCTAACGATACTGATTCTATGGGCAGCCCTTCTGCAACCTCTTTGAGTGTTGTGTGCAGCATGAGTATCCTGAAATTTTTTTCATAGGGCTCTCTTATTTTAATTTTTTTTATTGATCTTACTTCCAATGAAGACTTTTTTCCGGGATAGCCATAAATGTGGATTGTCTGATATTTTGATGGCTGGAGAATCACTTCCTCTTCACTTTCTTCATATTTGCAGATTTCACAAAATCCTGCTTTTTCCAGAACATCTAAAAATGTTTTTCCCGAAACTGAGTAGTCATGACTTCCTGCAATTAAAAACGATTTTATCCCTGCGTCTCTTAATTTTTTAAATGCTGCAAAGGTATCCTTGAGTGTTTCTATGGGGGGAAACGCCGAATCAAATAAATCTCCTGCGAACAAGACGAAATCCACTTTTTCCTCAACGCAGGTTTGGATCGCTGTTTGGAATGTTTGCATGTTTAATTGTTGCAATTCCGGCTGCCGCCATCCTCCCAAATGACTGTCGGCAATATGTGCGAATTTCACCATGTTTTTTACCTCTTGTAGTAGAGAGCGAATGAGGTTATATAAAAATAGTGGTGATGAACATGCAGGAGGTTTAATCTTTCTAGAATAAACAACCAATAGATTTTTTAACTTGGTTTACTCATGATTCTTATGGCTCAAGAACACCTAGATACAAGAAGGATAACTGAAGAATTAAATTCTTTAAAGAAGAAAATAAATCAGATAGAGATAGCGGTTGCTCAAGAAAAAAAAGATAATATATTACGAGAGATGTTTGGAACGTTTAAATTTGATAAGCCTGTAGAAGAAGTTATGGAAGAAATAGATAAAGATTTGTATAATGACTGATGATATCTTTGTATTTGATACTTATGCTATTGTAGAAATAATAGAGGGAAATAAAAAATATGAGCATTATTTGGATAAAGAAATATTAATCAACAGCTTTATTTTTGCGGAAATTTGTTATTTTCTTATAAGAAAGGGATATCCAAACGCTGATGAGTATCTGGATAGATATAAAAAATTTATTTTTGACATAGATTCAGATATTATCAAAAAAGCTATGGACTTTAGATACCGAAATAAACATACAGAGATGTCAATGACTGATTGTATTTCTTATATTCAGGCAAAAGAGCTTGGAATAAGGTTTCTCACCGGCGATAAGGAGTTTGAGAATATGGAACATGTTGAGTTTGTAAAAAAGTAATCATTTCCAAAACTCATAGACAAACAGCTCCTCAAAAAATAATTTTTTTGATGCCTGCAGTTCATATTGGTATTTCATCTCACGCGCTTTCTTTAAGACGATGTGCGGCTTGCTCAGTGAAGAAAAGAGAAGCAGAATTTTTCCTTTTTTTTGCAGATGTATTTTGGCTTGCTCTAAGAATTTTATTATGATCTCGTATCCTTTTTTCCCGGCAGTTGTTTGCAATTTGCTGTCTTGCGGCTCTCGCTTGTCTTCTGGAAGATAGGGCGGATTGAAAATAATAAGATCGAATTTTTTATTTTTTAGCTTTGAGTTGGAAAACAAATCTGAGTGTATTGCCTTTATCTTTTGTTTTTGTAGATGTGTTACTGCTTCTTTATTTATATCGACGGCAGTGATGTTTTTGAAATTATTTTCTTTGCAGGTCTGCATTAAAATTCCTGAGCCTGATCCCATGTCGAGGATATCTATTTTTTTATTTTTTATTTTTTTCAGATATTTTTTTAGAACTTCCTGCAAAAGGTATGAATCGTCAGAAGGCTGGTAGATGGACATAGTTATCCTGCAAGAAAACCTATAATCTGTTCTTTGAACATAATTGTTGTTATCAATATTCCAATGAGGACGAGTAACACAATAAGAAGAATAATCTCTTTTGTATACCTCTTTTTTGGCTTTTCTGGGGTCGTAGCCGCTTGATTTGTTTGGGTTGATTTTTGAGGAGAAGCTTCTATGGTTGGTGTCTTAAAAAAATGAAGTTTTTTCAGGAAAGAAATTGGAGATGATGCTGCAGGCATAAGTGGTGCGATATTTTGTGTAGGCAATAGCTGTTCATCTTTTTTTGGTTCTAATAGGGGGATTGCTCCTTGGCCGACAAATTGCGAGGCTTCTTTTACTTCCTGGGCGTTATACCCTGAATTAATAAGAATACTCATTGCCTGGTCAAGCGGCTCACCCCGCTGGACAGCATTATGCAAGGCAGTGATTATATTTTCATTTACCATCTTTTTGTTAAATAGGGAGTATAATTTAAATACATATCGAAATCGTCTCTGTAAGAAAAGAATTTTATACTGCAAAGCCTATTTCTATGAATGGTGCATAATCCTATACGAACTGATGTTTTGATTGTCGGGGCAGGTGCGTGCGGTTTAGTTGCTGCACGAACACTTGCACAGGCAGGAAAAAAAGTGATCCTTCTTGAAGCGAGAAATAGAATCGGTGGAAGAATTTTTCCGCTTGATACCTCTGAATTTGGGTATTTTGCAGAGGGTGGTGCTGAATTTGTCCATGGGAGTGCGCCTCTCACCAGGAAACTTATCAGAGAAGCAGGATTAACGTATGTTCCGGAGGAGGGAGACATTTGGAGTGTGCGAGAAGGGAATCTGAGTTTATACGATACTTTCATGGATAAACATCCGCTCCTCAATGAAAAACTTAAAGCATTAAAAAAAGATATTCCTATTCTTGATTTTCTTGAGAATTCTTTTCCCGGTAAAAAACACGAATCCTTTCGAAATTCTATTCTCAAAATTGTTGAAGGATATGAGGCTGCTGACCCGCGTTTTATGAGCACATTCTCACTCAGAGATAGTTGGTTAAGCAAAGACAGCTGGGATGATGGAAAAATTAAAGAAGGATATGGGGCACTGCTTAGTTTTCTTGAACGTGAGTGTAAAAAATATGGGAGCACCATATATTTGAACTCTTGCGTTACTTCTGTGAAATTTGATAAGGGCATTGTTGAAACAAAAACTGCTGATGCTGTCTATGAGTCTTCCCAGATCATCATCACTGTTCCGCTTCCGGTGTTAAAAGACATACACTTTAGTCCTGACATTCCTCGCACGTTAGATGCAGTCTCACGGATCGGTTTTGGGACAGCGATAAAGCTTGTTCTTCGATTTAAGAATCGATGGTGGATAGATGCGTGCGGTAAAGATTTAAGCAAACTGCTTTTTCTTTTAAGCAACGAGGCATTTATGACCTGGTGGACACATTATCCTGAGATTAATCCTGTACTTATCGGCTGGATGGCTGGACCGGCAGCTGCAAAAAATAAACATACCTCGTCGGAAAAATTATTGGAGATGGGTCTTACTTCTCTTTCACGTATTTTTAAGATTGATACAAATTTACTTATGAAAGAATTGGTGTCTTCACACGTTATCAATTGGGGAGCAGATCCTTTTGTGCAGGGAGCGTATAGTTATACAACTCTTGATACTCAAAAAGCACGAGCAGTAGTAGCAGAACCGTTGCATCATACTGTTTTCTTTGCAGGAGAAGCTCTTTATTCACAAAATAGCTCGACTGTTGAAGCTGCATTTGGCAGCGGTATTGAAACCGCACAGAATATATTAAAACTTTCAAGAAAATAAAATACGATCCAAGATTCATATAATCTTATAAATGGTATTTACCTCCATGTGTGATGATCGAACTTGAAGGATTAGTAAAAACATTAATGGAATGTTCATTAAGAGAGGCATTTTCTGATACCTTAGATCAAGGCGTTTCTCGAGCAGGAATAGTTGTTTTATATAAAGATGACTCTACCATAAGAGCAGAAATTGGAATTCCTTATACGATTTCTGCGGGCAATCTTGTTATGGGACCTCATCTAAAAAATATGCATACAAGTCCTCCGAAAGATTATGATTCAAGGAAAGTATTAATACCCATAGATTCTATTGGGAGTTTCCAAAGAATTGAATTAGATTTATCTTCTGAATAAATTATTTACTCGATGTCGACATATTTATGATTTCTTACCAGATGCAGATACTTTGGTTTGTAACCGATCTCTTCTGCTAATTTGATCATAGGCATGGTTTTGTCAGGGCCGCCATGCGCAGGAATGATATGCTCTGGACTTATCATGTTCACGAAATCTCGTAAGTCTTCCCGTCCTGCATGGCCGCTTACGTGAATATTATTGAAAATTCTCACTCCTCTTTTTTTTAATTTACTATCTAATTTTTCCCTGTTTTCAATGTTTGTTTTCGTCGGGATTATCGATGAAGAAAATACGACGTGATCCTGATTGCGAAACTGGAACGGCAGTTTGTTTCGCGTCAATCGGTCAAGCATACTTCCAGGCTCTCCCTGATGACCGGTGCATACAACCATATATTCACTGCGATTCGCGTTTATCTTTTGTATTTTCTTTTCCAAGTGTTTTCGATAGCTTACCATCTCAATATCATTGCGGAATGGACAGAGATTTATCCTTGTAGCAGAACCAACATATTTGTTCAGACTTCTTCCCAAAAAAACAATTTTTCTGTTTAATTGCTTTCCAAAATCTGTGATAGATTTTAAACGCGCAATATGAGATGAGAATGTTGAAACAAACAGTCCTTTTCCCTGACTGCTTGTTGAAAGCAATACCTCTTCCAGCATTGCGCGCGCTACTTTCTCACTCGCTGTTTTTCTTTCATCACCGGAATACAATGAGTCAACAATTAACACTTTCACTCCCAGTTTTCCAATTTCTTTGAGCTTTTCATAGTTCGGCTTTTGTCCGAGGACAGGATTGTTATCGAATTTAAAATCGTTTGAATACAACACCACTCCCTGCGGTGTGTGCAATGCAATCAATGATGACTGAATTGTTGAGTGAGTGATGTGTATGAAATCAACTTTATAGCTTCTGTTTTTTCCTCGAACGGTGTATGTTGAATTTGGCTGGACTGCGATCAGTTTGTTTCTTGGCTGTATGTTCTCATCTTCAAATAATGTTTTTAATACCTGTATTGTAAATGGTGTTGCGATGATATCTGCATTATAGCGATGCGCAAGAAATGGCAATCCTCCAATATGATCGAGGTGTGCATGAGACGGAATAATTGCTCGTACTTTGCTTCGTAACCCAAGACGGTCAATGATAAGATCGTCAGGCACTGCGCCGATCGCCCGCAATTTTTTTTCGGTGTAGGCTTTTTCTGCCTCTTCCAGTTCAACAATCGGAGGAAGGTAAAGCCCGCAATCAAAAATAATAACATCTTCTCCTAAATCAACAGCAGTCATGTTTCTGCCTACTTCATCAAATCCGCCGATTGGAATTATTCTCAATTTATTCATCTTTTTTACTCTTGTAAAATGAAATTGCGGTTTAAATAGATTTGGATTTCTTGATAAAATAGAACTTTTAATCATTCTCTGCAAGCGGAAGATAGAATTTTTTATGTATCCTTTCACTTTTCATTATCCGATAATTGTCAATCGGAAAACTTACCCGTATGTCTTTGATTATGTTTGTCTGGTCAACATCTTCGACAATGATTGCAATCTGGTATTCTCCTATCAATCTAAAAAGCTTCACGATGTTTCTGTTATTTTTTGCATAATCTTCAAATTTGTCAATCTCAAGAATTCCCTCGCCAAAAAATTTCAGCAGAATGATCTGGCGATGGATATCGAGCTTCGCATTATTTATTATTGCAGTGTACCCTTTGATTATGTTTCTTTTTTCAAGGTCTCTTTTTATAGTGATCACTGATTTTATTGGAATGAGTGTGGATTCTGCTATGTCTACTAGCTTTTCGTCAGGGCTTTTGATTAACTCGCGCAAAATTTTTTCTTCCTGTTCGGTTATCTCTACTCTTTCATTATCCTCACACAGTATTTTATCAGAAAAATCAAATTTTTGTATGAGGTAATTCTTGTTATATTCATGAACGGTTATGACTGGATATACAAAGACCACTCTCATCTTTTTTGAGAAACGGTTAATCAGTTCTGCGTTTGTTCTGCTGAATGCCGAAAGCGTGGGGGTGATATATTCAATAATAAAGTCAATTCCCTCTTTGCACTCTTCAATACCAACTATTGCAGGAATTGTTTTCAGTTCATCGAGAATTTCTTTTTTTGTTTCAGGATCGGTTTTTATCAGGTTTATTCCGACGAGAACTGCTAAATGCCCAAATTTCACTGGATCAACAACGGTTGACAACGATTCTATCATCTTTTTCTTTTTTAAGTTGGCAAGAAGATAAAACGCCGACTGCTGGCTTGCCCCTATTTTTTTCCCCAGCTCTTTTGTTGTTATCCGTGCATTTTTTGTATATTCAAAGAGCAGGCTTTTAATTTTTGACTTCATTTTTATAGTAACACTCTTTTTTTGTATATAAAGGTTGCTTCGCAAAATTTCGACACTTAGTTTTTTATATTATGATTTCATATTGTATCCATGAAAAAGAGGGTGATGATTTTTGTTGTGTTAATTATGGGAATCATCCTGCATGGCGGTTTTTTATCGGGACAGGAAAATGAGTATGTTCCCGGAGAAATTATCGTCAAATATGATGATGCAGTTGTGGGTAATGGCAATGAAATACTAACTGAAGATGGATTATTGATATATGATTCTGTAGTTATGCCTGATGAAATTGAAAAAATTGCGAGCGGTGAACTTTATGTTCTGCGATTTAAGGGAGAAGATATTGCTGATATTATTGACGGTTATCAATTAATGGAAGAAGTGGAATATGCTGAACCGAACTATATTTTGAGCATGGAAAAAATTCCAAATGATACTTTGTATTCTTCGCAATGGCATTTGCCTGCTATTGCTGCTCCGGACGCGTGGAATCTTACGACCGGGAATAAACAAACGATTATTGCAGTGATTGATACGGGTGTTGACTGGAATCATCCAGATCTTGCTTTGAATATATGGAATAACAGCGATGAATTATGCGACAGTAGTATTGACAATGATCATAACGGATACAAAGGAGATTGCAGAGGATATGATTTTGTTGACACCCCCTTCGGATGCAGTGATGCTGATTGTTCTGTTGAAGATAATGATCCGATGGATAATGAAGGGCATGGAACGCATACCTCTGGTATTGCAGCTGCTGTTTCTCACAACGGCGTTGGTGTTGCAGGAGTATGCTGGAATTGTTCAATCATGGCAGTGCGTGCCGGTTACAAAAATGTGAATGGTAATGGGGTATTAACGCTCGGCGACGCAATTGCGGCATTGCATTATGCTGCGGATAATAATGCGACTATTATCTCAATGAGCTTTGGAGGAAGCCACTCACCTAGTTTACAGGATGCAATTAGTTATGCTGCTGCAGGGGGCAGCATTCTTGTTGCGTCATCTGGAAACAGCGGCAGCAACAGCACGTTCTTTCCCTGTGCGTATGAAAATGTTATCTGTGTTGCTTCAAGCGATGAAAACAATACTGCTGCAAGTTATTCTAATTACGGAAGCTGGGTAGATGTTGCTGCTCCCGGCAATGCTATCCTAAGCACTTTTTTTGATGATGATTATCGCGCCCTGAGTGGAACTTCAATGGCAACGCCGGTTATTGCGGGCGGAATTGGTCTTATTACATCGTTATATCCCGGGAAAAATTATACTGAAATAATCTCTGCTTTTAATTCCTCTCGTACCATTAATTTTTCAGGAGTGATGATTCCTCTTCTGAATGCGTATGAAACAATTTTGTCTTTTGACAATCTTTCGCCTGTTGTTAATTTAGTTTCTCCGTCGGATAATTGGGTGAGTCTTAATCTGAGTCAGATTTTCTTTTGCAATGCAACTGACTGGCAATTAAAAAATATGACCTTGTATGTATGGAATGGAAGCAGTGTGTATTATAGTGAAACAAAAAATGTAGCAGGTATTTTTAATCAGACTTTTTTTGTGGTTAATCTCAGCAATTACGGAAATTACAAATGGAATTGTCTTGCAACCGATGCTTTGAATAATAACGCATATACATTGAGCAATTTTTCTCTTACTCTTGGAAATATAACGACACAACTACTGTCTCCTTCGGATAATACTCAGACAAATAACAACAGTATCTATTTTGACTGTTCTGCAGAAACTGAAACGACAAAACGTTTGGCAAATATGACTTTTAGTTTGTGGAATGCCAACTTACTTTATTATCAGGAAACAAAAAATAATTCGGGAAGTTCTCACTTGTCTTCTTTTAATTATACATTCAGCAGTGAAGGAGAATACCAATGGAACTGCAAAGCATATACTAATGCGAGCGAGTTTGATAACGGAGATGATAATTTTACTTTTATGTATGATCTAACTGTTCCTGTTATAACTTTGTCAGAACCTATCGATAATCAGGCGTATATTGCAAGCTCTCAGACTGTTCTTTTTAATTATATAGTGAGTGATTTGTCTGATGTTATTAATTGCAGCTTGTTTGTCAATACTATTTTTAATATAACAGATAGTTCTGTTGTGAAAAATACCTCCCAGAGCTTTAGTGCTGATTTTGGTCCTGGTTTGTATGCGTGGACGATTCAGTGTGTTGATCGTGCAGGAAACATTGGCATTTCATCGTCGAGAAATTTCACTATTAGTGCTCCTGTCTCTTCAGCAGGATCAGGCTCATCTGGTTCCTCCTCTTCAGAAGGCTCTTCCTCGAGTTCTGCGAGCTCATCAAGCTCTTCCTCATCGTCGGGTTTCTCCTCTGGTTCTGGCGGGGGAGCAGGTGGAATCAGTGGAAGTGTTGTTGCCCCCCTTCCAAAAATATATGTTACCTCTTCCGAGCAGATAGTTTCGGGATATACGCAAACGCTTTCACGCAATGATACCATACATTTTTTGTTTGATAAGCTTTCTCATGAAGTGAAGCTCAGCGAAGTTGGAAACGATTTTATCATTGTCCTTATTGATGCTGTTGAAGTAGTCATCGAAGATGGAGAGACCATATCTCTTAATCTTAACGAGGATGACCACGATGATGTATCTATCACTTGTAGTGATATCGCTACGAGTAAAGCAGAAATAACTTTGAAAAAAATAAACACGCTTGTTGCGAAACCAACTATCTCAGGACAGGCGATTGTTGATGATGAAAAAACAAATAATTCACTTAAAAAAATAGAGAACGGATTATATATAGTTATTTTGATAATTATTCTTATTATCATTATACTTTTTTATAATCATCATAGAAGTGCAACTGTTCAGTCTGATGATACTGGAGAAACCCCTGCTAAGAAAGAAACTAAAAAAAAGAGAAAAAGAAAGAAATAGCCAGTCATATAAATATTTAAAAAGTCATTTTAATTTTTAAGAATATGAAAAGGATACAAGAAAAATTAGTGATTGGAATGTTGGGGTTGGCTTCTTTAGTCGGGTGTGAAACGACTAAAAATGAGTTGTCATCGAGTACCGTTGACGGTGTTGAAATAAAAATTATCAAATATGAAGATTCCTGGTCAACTGTAAGAAACATAGAATTGTATGACAAACAAGGAGATTTAAGGGGGCGACTGGATCATAATATGAATGGATTTATTGAGTATGATGATACACATGTTGAATTTAAGGCAGGCGAGATTACTTCAACTCCAAAAAGAGGAATTTATTTGGAGAAGAAATAATTTCTCTTCTTTTTCTCTAGGATTCGTGATCTCGTCAACTATATAAATAATAATTTCTATTGGTTATTATGAAATCACTCAAACCTTCACATCGGGAAAATAAACGGTATCTATTGATTAAAGGAAATGTTACCAGAGATGATATAGATAAATCTATCTTTGATTTTATCGGAGTTTTGGGGTATGCTGAAGCTTCTCCGCAATTTATCACTTCGAATAAAGACGGAATAATTCTTGCAATAAATCGAGAGAGTCTTGAAAAAATCAGGGCGAGTTTTTTGATGAGTGAGAAACTGATTGAGATAGTAAAAGTTAGTGGAAGCGTGAAGGGGTTGAATAAACATTAAGAATGTGTATAAGATCTTGCTCTTAATCCTTGGATGATAGGATTTTTTTCAAGCATATAACGTAATGGGTATTTTTCCAACATCTTTCCAATCTGGTGTTGAAATCTCCCTAATTTTGTGATATCTTCATCATATGAAAAATTCTGATTACTGCTTTCTTGATTTACTGTTCTCCACCCATGCCTGAGCAGATTCCCCTGTTGTGTGAAATAGTACACATCTTCATACACATTATCTCTGAAATTGTCCCTTAAAATAATCACCAAAGGCAAAAGTTGATTTGTAAGAGGATCGGTATCTTCTTCACTTTGTGTTTGTACAACCCGAAGTTCAAGTGTTCTTGAAGAATTTTCATATTCAAACGTCATATAAGCATCTGATTCAAAGCAAACCGCATCTCTCGTGAAATCTCGATGAGCAACTGATCCAAGTGCAATATTCATTCTAATTTATATGTATCCTCTTTTAAATAATTTTCTGACTCAAAAAACTCAGACGAAAAACTTAAAAAGCCTAAAGTCATATAATTTTGAAGGAGAAATAAGGATTCATCTCCAAAGCAGAATTTTTATTACCGCTTTGGCCTGAACCAGTCGACATTAAGATATGGAAATTCCAGATATGCAGCATCAAGTAATGGGCTATGATAGAAGCGCAACGATGTTTTCGCCTGACGGTCATTTATTACAGGTTGAATATGCCGAGAAAACAGTACGATTGGGTACTGCAAGCATTGGCATTAATTGTAGTGATGGTGTTGTTATTGTTGCTGATAAGGGAAAAAAAGATTCATTGATTGTTCCTGAATCGTATGACAAAATTTACGAGATAGATGAGCATATCATTAGTTCTGCTGCAGGTATTATCAGTGATGCACGTGTTTTGATCAATCATATACGACTCATTGCACAACAGCATCGTGTGACCTATGATTATCCGATTGATATTGAATCAACGATCAAGGAAATTTCTGATATACAACAGCAATATACGCAGCATCCTGGTGTTCGGCCTTTTGGTGTTGCCTTGATTGTTGCCGGTGTTGACGACAAGAAATCACGGTTATATACGAGTGATATTACGGGCAATTATTTTGAGTATACTGCGGTTGCTATCGGTGAGAATGACGACAAAATTAAAGAAATGCTGCGAAAAGAACATCGCAAAGACATCAAAGTTGAAGATGCAATAAAACTTGCGTTTAAAATTTTTAAGGCAGTGTTAGGGGATAAATTTGATGTTGAACGATTCAATGTTTCATATGTAAAAACTGATGTCGGGAAATTGAAGAAATTATCCAAAGAGGAAGTGAAGAAATATGGCTAATTTTTATAAAAAGTGTATTATCACAAAAAAAGAATTTAATTATTAAGATGACAGACACAATTGCACGATTACGATCAGGAAAAATGATTTTTGAGACAATGGTTGATTTGGATAATGCCATTAAATTCAGGAAGGGAGATACTGTTTCTATTTTTGAAGTTGTCAGGGATACTGCAGTGTACACTGATCAGAAAAAAGGAATGCGAGCAGGCACTGCTGAATTATCAAATATTTTTAATACCACTGATTTTTATAAAGTTGTTGAGCAAATTGTGAAGAAAGGACAGATTGAAGTGACGCAGGAATATCGCGATGAGAAGACAGAGGCGAAGCGAAAACAGGTTGTTGATTTTCTTGCAAAGAATGGTGTTGATGCCAGGACAGGAAGGCCGTTTACTCCGGATATTATTCAGTCAGCTCTGAAGGAAGCAGGAGTGAATATCCAGAACATGCCTCTTGAAAAGCAAATCTCAGAAATTGTTGAAAAATTGAAAAAGATCATTCCATTGAAAATTGAAACGAAGAAATTAAAGATAAGAATACCGTCGGTGCACACCGGAAAAGTGTATGGCTTGATCCAGGAATATAAGGAGAGTGATGAGTGGCTTGCAAACGGCGATCTAGAGGTAGTTTTAAATATCCCCGTTGGCATTCAAATGGAATTTTATGATAAATTAAATGGAATCACACATGGATCAGCAACAAGTGAGGAGATGAAATAATGTTGTTACTCAAGAGAAAACCGGGACAGCGAATTATGATTGGGGATGATATTAGTGTATGGGTAACTTCCATCGTAGGAGATAAAGTAAACTTAGGCATAGAAGCTCCTGATGAAGTTCCTGTTGATAGAAAAGAGATCTTTCGTAGAAAAAGATTATTTTCAAATTATCTACAACAAGGAAACTATGATAGGGCTCGGATACTGGTGTTAACTCATTCATATACCCCTTCTGAAGATGAATTATCTCGATTAATTCAGCAATCAAGAAATGTTGGTATTCCAGAAATATCAATAAGAAATTTAGAAATATATCAGGAACAAAGGAGGAGTCATGTTTAGAGAACAACGAGAATTCAAGGAGAAAAGTTTTCGGGGAGGAGACCGACGACCGCATTTTGAGCGACGTGAAAATCGTGAAGAACGCTTTAACGATGATGATAGGGGAGGAGAGCCGCGCTTCCGTGAAGAGCGATTTGACCGAGAGGATCGATTTGAGCAGGAGAATGAATATGAAGATCGAAATGAAAATGAAAAAGTTGAGCGAAAATTAGTTATTCCGGGAGAGATTATTGTTTCTGGTGATGCACTTCCTGGCGATTTCACCAGAAAGGAAGGTAATGACATTATTGCAAATCGATTTGGCTTAGCAGAAATTGGCGGTCGAGTTGTGCGCATTATTCCTATTTCTGGTGTGTATGAACCACGACGGGGAAATTCGGTTATTGGGAGAGTTGAAGACATTACGTTCAGTGGATGGCTCATAAATATCGGAGGACCCTATTCAGCATTTCTCCCTGTTTCAGAATGTCCGCGCTTCATCAACAAATTAAATCTTGAAGAATTTGCCGGCATCGGAGACGTACTACTCATGAAAATAAACAATGTCAAAAAAAGTGGTATTGACTTAACACTGCGCATCCGCGGCTTAGGAATATTGGAAGGTGGAAGACTTATCAAAATTAATTCTCATAAAGTTCCCCGTGTCATCGGCAGAGGCGGAAGTATGATTAATCTGATCAAGGAAAAAACAAAAACTGAAATAACCGTCGGGCAAAATGGATTTGTCTGGATTAAAGGTGATACGAGCGGTGAGAAGAAAGCGGAAGATATTATTAACCTGATTGTTGCTGAAGCTGCGGTTGACGGACTGACAGAGAAAATTGAGAAAATGTTGGGAGGAAGTGAATAATATGGTAACAGCAACATCCCAATATGATTTTGAAACGGTAAGAAGGAAGATAGAAAAAATCTCTCCGGATGAATGGAAGTATGATAGTTCTCGAGAAGAATCCTGGTATGAACACCGCACTTCTTTTGGTAGCATCGTTGTAGGAGCTAGTCCTGAAGGAAATTACGTTCGCTTATTTGATAGAAACAACAATGTTCTTGCTAATTATATCAGCCATTCTCAGGAAGAAGAAGATCTTGTACAGGAATTTTATTCTACTTTTGCTGAAAAGATGAAAAGTGTTCAGGCTACAACAGAAAATTTTCAAAAGCAAGAAGATAAAAGTAAATTAGAAGAGTGGTTAACAGAATAATATGTCATACACAAAACGACCAGATGGAAGAAAGTTTGATGAACTCAGACCAATTCGTGCAGAAGTTGGAGTAGTTCCAAATGCTGATGGGTCTGCATTATTTGCATTTGGTGAAACCGTTGCGATTGCTGCAGTGTATGGACCTAAACCATTACACCCTGCGCATATGCAGGAACCTGATAGAGGAATTATCCGCTGTGAATATAATATGTTGCCATTCTCAGTTACTGAGCGAGCAAAACCAGGACCTTCCCGACGATCAAAAGAAATCTCAATGGTTGCAGGAAATGCACTTGCTGCCGTTGTTGACTTGACTCGATTTCCTGGAACGGTTATTGATGTTCAGATTTTAATATTACAGGCAAATGCATCCACGCGCTGTGCGGGTATTAATGCTGCTGCAATGGCGCTTGCTCATGCTGGCGTTGTCATGAAAGAACTTGTTTCAAGCGTCTCAATTGGAAAGATCGACGATAAAATTGTTGTTGATGTCAATAAAGCAGAGGAAGATTATCATGAAGGTGAAGGCAGTACTGATGTTCCGTTTACACTTACCTCTCGCGGAAAAGCAATTACTCACTTGCAATTAGACGGCAGATTACAATTAGCACGATTCAAAGAAGCATATGATGCTGCAAAAAAAGCATGCGAGAAAATTTTGAAATATCAGGAAAGAGCGTTGAAAGGAGAGAAGATCAATGAGAAGACGTAAAATGACTGATTATATTACTTTAAGATTTTTGAAAACTGAGACAGTGCCTCTAGGTAATTATATTCCTATAAATCCTCCTACGCCGGATTTGGCTTATAGGTCTATACGAACTCCACCGGTCGATCAGTCTCTTCAATCTCAAAGTTTAGAAAATAATGTTCGAGTATCGGAGTATCCTTAACATGCAATTACCCAACATAAACAAGAAGCGAATAACCTCTTTATTGAAAGAAGGAAAACGGCTTGATGGTAGAGGCACTTACGATTATCGGGATATTGAAATTGA
>JBDKJQ010000011.1:0-3104 GCA_039796495.1 archaeon
TTTGATAGTTTTATTTTTGTTGGGGTTAATTGGAGGGATTAGTGCCAATACTAATTTTGAATATAATTTTGAGATTTAAAATATAAGTATTGCTGGAGAAAATTGTTTATTTTTTACCTTAAAAAATGCGAGTAATTACCCCAATACCTCATTAAAAATCCCGCCACTATGTTATTATTTTGATGATAGTAAAGTTATTTATAATTTTTTTAATGATCAAGTAGTTGAGTTTTATATTGATGGAAATAAATATTTTAATGTAAGGTGAGCTAGATCTGGTTTAACTATCAATACAGATGAAAGCACTAATAACCTTGATGATGTTAGAAACGGAACTGAAACCTATATATTAATAGACTTTTGGGATTTGAATAAAAATTTTATTTCTGCAGAAATTCATATTTCTCTTTATAGCTTTCTTGAAAGAGCTTCAATATCTGGAGTAGTTATAGAAAACACTGAACAACGTATTTCCACTTTGGAGTTGTGGAAACAAACAATTACTGAAACGGTTGATAGTATTTTAAATTCTGTTGAAGATTTGATTATGCGGCTTGATCTTGCCGAATCTGAACTTGATATTCATGAATCGAGACTTGATACTATTGAAAACCAGTTATCGTCGGGAGATGGCTCTATTCCTAATTATTTTAAGTATCTTGGATCGTCTGACAGAAAGAATATTGTTTGCGGTTATGCACAAGATAATCGATTGACTCATTTAGAAGATTTAGGATGGAGCTGCAACCTCACTTATAAAACTTCTCGAAGTGGAAAAGAAAGTGTTTCTTGTAAGTGTGATAAAATATAACTGATTAATCCTTCTTTTTATTCTCAAAAATCCTCAAAAAGAAATAGTTGCCTCTGGAAAGGGGACGAGATGCACTGATTGCTCTATTAATTTATTATTTGTTCTATATCATCTATGTCTATGTCGTCAGACATTTCTTCATCCAGCCAATAGCTGTTACTTTTTTGTTTCATTGTGAATTTCAGGTTAGGTTGTCATTCCCTCCTCTTCTGCTTCCTTAAAATATCCCTTATGCTCAAAATCAAAATTAAAAAAATCCAAAAACTCTTGCACAACGCGATTTCCGGCATTTATTTTTTCTAATTCATTGAACACAAATTCAGTGAAGCAATACGGACACACAAATGCTCTTTTCTCCCCGCATTTGATGCAGGTTGTTCCGTATGAAGTTATTCTGTTGGATATGTTTGCGAGATATTTCTTCAATTGAGGTATAAGAATTTTTCTTAAGTCGGGATACAAGGTCAGCCACGCATCAATTTCTTCTGCAAGACAATACGGACAGAGAGGATTTGAAACTGCTTCGCTACACACGTCACATAAGTGGCTTGTTTCAAAGGCAGTTGTAAAATTTTTTGATATCATAGTAGCGAGAAATTCAATCCGAGAAAACTTGCGGATTAAATGAGGCGTTTAATGGTAAAAAACATACACGTAACACTATTCCAAGAATTCTGTGTTTCTATGTAATTGTTTTTCATAGTTAGTTAAATGAGAAGTTATATTTAAATTTGAAGCATTATTTTTTAGTGATGACAGTTTTAAGAATACTTTATATACTTTGGGAATTTCTTTTTAGAGAAAATGAGCGTGAATTATTTAACAGTTATTGTATGTGCTGTTGCTTCTATGATTATCGGCAGTTTGTGGTATTCTCCTTTGCTCTTTGGAAATATATGGATGAAGTTGCAGGGATTTTCTAAAAAGGATATGAATAAAGCAAAACAGGCAGGCATGTGGAAATTATACCTCGCAGCATTTATCGGCAGCTTAGTCACTGCAAGTGTTCTCGGCTATTTAATTGATATCGTCGGTAAAAACGTTTCAACGGGTATCCTGCTTGCATTTCTTGCATGGTTAGGATTTGTTGCGACGACGTTGCTTGGGAATGTGTTGTGGGAAGGGAAATCAGTTGCTGTATACGTCCTTAATATTCTTTATTATTTAGTTAATTTGGTTGTGATGGGATTAATTTTGGGTGCGTGGTAGAATTAAAAAAATAATTAATCCCTTTTATATACGTTCTTTCTGATAGAATCGTAATTTCTTTCCCAGTATTTTTTGTTTGTTCTGACTTCAGTTTTTCTTCTCGGGTTTGTCTCTAATGCAAGCATTGCCTCAAGAAATTTTACTCCTCTTTTTTTTTCGAAAGTTACATTCATCCAAACGATTTTATCGTCGGGATCTTCTGCCTGCGCTTTATGAAACTCAATTGATTCTTCAATTATATGGTACGCTTGCCTTACCTGTTGCGGGCTCATGTCTAGTAAATCATCGGTCATGATTTTACAGAGAGTATTGCTTTATAATAATTTTGATTATTTGAGAAAGGGTGAGATCGTTACATTCTCTCAAGAATCGCGATTCTTTTTTGCAACGGCGGATGAGTCTGGAACAATCCAGAAAGTTTTTTGAATGGATCTGAAATGAAAAGAGGGGCAACTGCCTTATTATAATGATGTTTTTCCTGCTGCGTCGGGGTATGTTCGTGCTGAATTTTTTTGAGGGCTTTGATGAGCCCTGTCGGTGTTCTGGTGAATTTGACAGCACTGGCATCTGCAGTGTATTCTCTTCGTCGTGAAATTGCTAACTGAACTAACTGCACGACAATCGGAGCAAGAATCGCAAATATAATCCCTATGATTATAAAAATTGCATTTCCTTTTTTATTGTCGTTGTCCAGGGAAGAATGCCACAGGCTTCTTAAAAAGATTTCTGAAATAATTGCAATCATACCGACGAGGACTGCGGTGAGTGTCATAAATCTGATGTCATAATTTGCAATGTGAGACATTTCATGGGCTAAGACGCCTTCCAATTCATGTTTGTCGAGTTTTTGCAGTGCGCCTGTTGTCACACAAATAACTGCATGGCGCGGATCTCTTCCTGAAGCAAATGCGTTGATGTTATTATCATTCATGACATATAATTGCGGTTTGGGCAGACCTGAGGCTAACGCGAGGCCTTCAACGATGTTATGGAATTCCCGGTATTCCCTTTCTGATGCTGGCTTTGCATTGACGGAAGCAAGCGCGATCGTATGCGAGTTATAATATCCAATCCATACATAGAG
>JBDKJQ010000012.1:0-7109 GCA_039796495.1 archaeon
AAGGCTCTTGTTTGAGTGCTTGTTCAAAACCAATAACTCTTTGATAATCGCCACCATCCAATTTGTTCAACTTCTTTTTATAATTCTCTGAACGAAACACCCTGAACATATAGTAAATAAAAAAGCAGATTATATAAATAATGAGATCACGCAGCTTTCTCTTCTTTCTTTGTCAGTTCATCAAATTTTTTATCGCCTTCTTTTGTCACTTTCATGTTGATCTGAACTGTTTTTGCTGAGATTTCTTCGCCTCGGTTTGTTTTTCGCAGGCGCATGCCGCTTCGTCGGTCTTTCATGCCTGGTCCTAATGTCAATAATCGGCGATGATATCCAATGCCGTCTAATCCCTTAAATCCGGGAATGCCCGCAATATCAGAAGTGCCGGTTATGATTAATTGATATCCTTTCAGGTTTTCGTTCAACTCGTTGCCTTCAAAATTCTCTCCGATTTTCTTTCCGATCAGGAATTCATCTTCAGATTCCAATTTGAAGGTTTTTCCCTTGTGTGATACATTGATTTTAAATGGCATGATAACACATTGAAAGAGAGGTTTTTAAAGATTACTTTTTTGATAATTGATGCCAAAATATTGTATTGAAGCCATATATCTCGGACCTTATTTATCGAGTGTGAAAGCTCATCGATACAGAACGCACCCCAATCTCGAGGTGGCATTACAAACTGCAAAGGAAACGTGGAGAGAATTATTCAAAGAACCTGCATGGCCTGAAGTACATGAGTGGATGCCAATACAGATAGTAGAAGTGAGACTCAAACACGTTGGCAGAAATTATAAATGGCATTCGGTACACGGAAATGCTGCTGAAGTATTTAGACGGCAAAAAGAGCTGGATGATGAAGAAGAACGCGGGTGGAGTCAATGGATTAGGAATAATCCAACATTCTCTTCTTGATTCCATAGATTTTTATAAGTATACTTATTTGTGTAGTCATGATCACATCAGATATCATCCGTGCGTATGCACTGAAAAATGCTGTTGAGCATGATGGGAACGCAAACGTCGGTTCAGTTGTTAATGCATTATTTAATCATGGATTAAAAAAAGAAAATATCAAAGATATTATGGGAGATGTGCAGAAAATTATTCGTGAAGTAAACGCTCTTGATAGTGATGAACAGCACAAAACATTTTCAAAGGTTGAAAGTCTCATCGGAAAAAGGGAAGAGAGGGAAGGATTACCCGATCTTGAGAATGTGGGAAAGAACGGAGTTGTCATGCGATTTGCGCCTGCAGCATCAGGGCAACTTCATTTGGGTCATGTTATTGCCGGCATTCCCAGTTCGTTGTATGTAAAAAAATATGGCGGTACTTTTTATGTACGGATAGAAGACACAAATCCAGAAAAAACTGATCCTGATTCGTACGCGGGATTCAAACGTGACTTAGATTGGTTGTTTGGAAATGTGCACGAGTATATTATTCAGTCTGATCGCTTGTTGATTTATTATAAGTATATTGAAAAATTGCTGGACAAACATGCGGTGTACATCTGCACGTGCGATAATGAAGCGTTCAAAAAGCTTATTTTGAAACAGAAGGCATGTGCGTGTCGAGATCTTTCTATTCTTGAGCAGAAAAAACGGTGGGAAAAAATGCTTAATAAGAAGGGATATAAAGAAGGTGAGGTCGTTGTACGGTTTAAGTCTGATCTTGCTCATCCTAACCCGGCGCTGCGTGATTTTCCGCTTGCACGAGTCAATACGAAGAAACATCCGCGGCAGGGGGAAAAATACCGTGTGTGGCCACTGATGAATTTAGCGGTAACGGTCGATGATTTAGAATATACTATGACGCATGTGATCCGGGGAAAAGATCATAAGGATAATGCGGAGCGACAGAAAAGGATATATCAGGCATTGGGATTGGAAAATAAATTTCCAGTTACTTTGTTTGTGGGAAGAATAAAATTCAGCGATGTTGTTTTGTCAAAACGAAAAATAAAAGCAGCGATTGATGAAGGAAATTTTGAAGGATGGGATGATGTGCGGCTGCCGACGATTGTCGCATTACGTAAACGCGGGTATCAGTCTGAAGCATTTAATCAGCTTGCAATTCAGCGGGGAATTTCAGAGGTTGACAAGGTGATGACACAAAAAGATTTGTTTGACGTCATTAACAATTTTAACCGAGATATTCTCAGGGGCATTGCACACAAAGTAGGCTTTGAAAAATCGGACAAGAAAAAAGCAAATGTCACTATTCTTATGCCTGACGCAACGCAGGTGTATGGCGTGTCTGATGTTCGTGCGAAAGACGGTGATATTATTTATTTCAATAAATTCGGATATGCCCGATTGAATGTAGAGGGGAAGAAAAAGATATTCTGGTATTGTCATGAGTAATCTTTATAAACAAGAACATCCTCGAATACATTATTAGTTATTAAAGAGGATGAAAGGAGGTAAAAATGTCTTATAAAAAAGCACAATCAGGAATTATTACAACAATATTGATTATTCTTCTGGTATTAGCTGCAATTGTCATTGTATGGCAAGTTGTCAACAGTACTATTCGCGGAGGATCAGAACAGATTGAGAAACAATCAGGTTGTTTAGGAATCAACATGGAGATAGTTAGCGCAGATGCGAAAGACAACAAAGTTAAAATAACACGAATGGCTGGAGGATCTTCTAATCCCGTGACGGTAAAATTGCTTGTTGACGGTGCAATTGTCAGCGTTACAGAGACTACGCAGACATTGAGCCAACTTGAGTCAAAAATATACACTATAACCGGAACTCCGGATCCATTAACTGCAGCAAATCAGAATGTTGAAGTTGCTCCTATCTTAGCTGATGGAACAAGTTGTAATGCTGTAGCGACGGTAAAATCAATCAACAGTCCTTAATTATTTTTTTATTTTTCTCATTTTATTTCTATTTTTATTTTTGCAGATTTTTTATTGCTAATCAAAATGTTTATAAATTAAACTCTGTTTATCAAATTGAAAGAGGTTGTATGAAACAAAACAAGCGTTCTGATACTAAGTCTGTGTTACGTGAAGCGTTGGCTGATATTAAACGAGAATTATCCGGACTTACCCAAGAAAAGAATTCTCTTAAAAAACAGATTTCACAATTGAATGCGCACGCTGAAAAAGCACGAGTGAAAGAAGAAAGCCTTAAGAAGAAGATAGCGAAAATTTTGGAGGAAGAGACCAAGCTTATGGAAAAGAAAAGAAGTGCGCAACTGAAGATGGACACTCTTTCTGATAAACTCACCAAGATTGAAAAAATCAAATATGAGATGAGTGACATGTAAATTGCGTCTCGCTCTTTCTAAAACTTTATTAAGTGTTTTCATGTTTTATTATCAGCAAAGAGGTGATAATGGACGTTGATGAAGTTTTAAAAAAATATTCGCGAAAAATTGAGAGTGAGATCAGTGAGGATAAGCGCGTTGATGTTTCCCGTGTTTCGTCAGAATACGCCACGTTCAAGCGCGAATTGATGCCAGAGCTTTCCCGTTATGAGTCCTGGGCAAAAAAGATCGGCGGGGCAATTAGGTTTAAGCTTTCTTTAAAAGACCAGGAACGGATTGGCAAGGAATTGGGAGTTGCTCATCTGAATGTTGAGCCGGCAGAAGTTGTTGGACTTGCAGTTGTTTCGTCTTTTTTTTTATTTATCGTCGGATTTATTGCAAGCATGATCGTGTGGTTTATGAGCGACGGAACACTTGAAACTATCCCTCTGTTTTTTTTAGGGCTGCTTTTTGTCGTGTGCATGTTTGTATTCTATTATTTGTACTCGATGCCTTCGCGTCTTTCGATTCGCTGGAAATTAAAAGCAGGAAGCCAGATGGTGCCTGCGATTTTGTATGCAGTCATTTATATGAAACACACCAGCAATCTTGAACGAGCGATTGGATTTATTGCCGAGCATATTGAAGCGCCGCTTTCACTTGATTTTCGAAAAATTTTATGGGATGTTGAGACCGGAAGATTTTCAAACATTAAAGACAGCCTTGACAGTTATTTAGATTTCTGGAAAGATTCTAACATTGAATTTGTGGAAAGCTTTCATCTTATTGAGAGCAGTTTGTATGAGCCGAGTGAAGCGCGACGAATACAAATACTTGAGCGCGCGCTTAAAATCATTCTTGATGGTGTGTATGAAAAAATGCTGAAATATACGCATGCCATTAAATCGCCATTGACTAATATTTATATGCTTGGTATTGTGCTTCCGACGCTGGGACTTGCACTTTTGCCGCTTGCATCGACATTACTTGGCGGATCAATTAAGAGTCATCATGTATTTATTTTTTTCAACATGATCATTCCTTTTTTTGTGTTCTATCTGACGTCGCAGGTTCTGCTTAAGCGACCGGGCGGGTATGGAGATACATCTCTTCTTGAAAAAAATCCGTATTATTACAAATATGAATCGAGGCGACCATATGTCATCGCCGGCCTTATCTGTTTTCCTTTATTTTTACTCGGTATTTTGCCGCTTGTTTTTGGATACACTGCACTTCCTGATTTGTTTGGTCTGTCATCGGATATCGATCTTGCATCAGTAGGGCTTGGTTTTTTAGGAGATAAAGCATTTGAATTTATCGACGGACCTGCTGGAAGAGTCGGACCGTTTGGTGTTGTCGCATTACTTTTAAGTTTGTTCATTCCCTTTTCACTCTCTTTATTTTTTATCATTGCGTTTTCCATGCGGACACGCGATCTGATTAAGTCCCGGAATGAAACTGAAATTTTGGAGAAAGAATTTAACAGCAGTTTGTTCTCCTTGGGGAATCGGCTTGGCGATGGCATTCCTGCTGAAATTGCATTTGCAAAAGTTTCTGAATCAACTAAGGGACAGAAGACTAGTGATTTTTTCAGGATCGTGAATACAAACATACAATCTATGGGCATGAGTCTTGAGAGCGCCATCTTTGATCAACGACGCGGCGCATTAGTTTATTATCCGAGTAACCTGATTGCAACCAGTATGCGCATCCTGATTGAGAGCGTTAAGAAGGGTCTATCGGTAGCTGCTGAGAGTTTAATGAGCATTTCTGAGTATGTCAGAAATATACAAAAAATTAATGAGCGGCTGAGGGATTTATTGGCCGATGTTGTTAGCGACATGAGAAGTAATATGACTTTTTTGGCGCCATTACTTGCCGGTATTGTCATTGGCCTGTCGAGCATGATCACAACTATTTTAGGAAAATTAAAAAATCTGTCTGATCTAGGAGGTGAAGGAGCGCTGACTGGTTTGGGAGATCTGTCGAATATAACCCGTCTGTTTGATATTAATTCAATGATTCCTCCCTATTTTATGCAAATTTTTATCGGCCTCTATATTGTAGAAATTATTTTTATTTTGTCAGGAGCGCTCGTTACTATTGATTCGGGTGAAGATCGATTGCGGACAACTAATGATCTTGCCAAGAATTTATTGCGCGGAAGTTTTTTGTACTTAGTGATGGCAGGCATTTCTATCATTGCGCTGTTCTTCCTTTCAAGTGTGGCATTGCGCGGCATTATGGGATAGAGAAAGTAATATAAATTGTTTTATTGTTATAGCAGATATGAAAAAGAGGACGTTGCAGAAGGAAACTTTCAAAAAAAGAAAAGGAGTTGTTGCTCTGGAATATTTATTTTGGATGATTGTTGCGGTCGCGTTTTTGATTTTAGGCGTTTTCATCATTGTGCAACTGACCGGAAAAGGAAGTGGCGCTCTAGAATTTATTAAACATCTTTTAACCGGAGGATAAATGGCAGAGGATAGTGGGATATTAGGATTGATCGTAAAAATTATTATCATTGTTCTTACCTTAATTGTCATCTTTTTGTTTATCGGTTATTTTTTAGGATGGTTTGATCTGGGGCTGATTCCTGATTATTTCAAAAAGAATCAGTCAGAAGAATGGAACAAGGAATATTTTCTGGAACATGAAGAGTTAATTGTGTATTACATCGACGGGAAAGAAGCTGAACTGTATCTGAAATATGATATCACACCGGTTTTTGATAAGCAAGGAAAAGAGACTGGCGTTCGGGAATGGGTTTGGTCTAAGAACGGAAAAAACTGGTTTAACGTTGAGAACTCAGGGTATATTTATGAATCGAAAAATAATTTTTGGGCGAGTCAGCCTTTATTACGATCATTATTCGGGCTATCAGAGTATAGCAATAAACAGCTTGATGCAAAAAATCAGAATTTTTTGAAAACCTTACTTGGAAAAAGTCCTGAAGAGGGACTAAAACTCATTACTGATCGGGTGCGCGCGAACGAGGAGGGATATTATGAAGTCTTGGGCAAGGATGTAAAAAAATCGAATGCCGGGCTCGATATTACTATTAACAAAAAGGTTACTAAAAGCTATGACCATGATAATCCCCTGATGGGAGATGTGAATGATTTCATCATTAAGCTCAATCAACTCTCGAGAGGAGCGGTGAAGTAATGGCACGCAACGGCATGAATAAACGAGGATTTGAAAGTTTATTATACAAGGTGATGGGGCTGATAATTACGGCAGTGGTGGTTGTCCTGTTATTTCTTCTCATCAGCAAAACATATGCGCTCGTCAAAGACCGGACTGAAGAACAAAAAATAAAGACACAGATGGAAAAAATTGTAGTGAATACGAATAAGATATACGAGGAAGGAGGAGAGACACGGATTGAATTGTTTTCTCCGGTTGGTTGGTACTTGCGGACATTTCCTGATTATGATTTTCCGCCTGGTGCGTGCAAACGAGCAGTTGGTTGCGTGTGTATCTGTAAAGAGCTTGACTGCAGCAGCGTGACGTATTGTGAACCATTTAGTTTTGATGTGCAGTTAATACACTTCACTTCTTTTGGAAGCGCGTATCATTCTGACAGCGTTGAAGATAGGCGGCACGGAGGCATTGTTGACTCTATTGAGCGTGAGAAACAAGAAGGAACACTTGAGTTTGCCGAATCATTGTATGAAATTAAAATTATCAAAGAGGGGGACGTTGTGAGACTGTTTACATTATGAACATGAATACGAGGGGGATGATGGATAACCTGCTTGAATGGATTCTTGTTATTATTTTTTTCCTTGTTCTGCTTATCGGTCTGTATTTTTTACTGACGCGCGCAGGGAGGATCGGAT
>JBDKJQ010000013.1:0-4483 GCA_039796495.1 archaeon
GTCGTTAGGTAATTTACTTTTTATACAAAATATCTATCCCGAGATTGAACCGTTATTACCTCTTTTCTTTGGTGCTGTTCAAAGAGAAGGAGAATACAATATTATTATGGAAGATTACTCACAAAATAAAAGAAGAATTGTTTCTGAAGCATATTACGACACTGCATTAATTCCTCACACTCTTAAACTTTACGTAGATTCACTAGAAAGTTTAGCAAATAATTTTGGCTCGTTCAAAAATGAAAACAGAGAAACAGAAATACGGCTAATGGATTTTAATAATATTCAATGGAGTGATGGAATATTAGAAAACTCATTTAGATTTCGATGGAAACATATTGAAGAAAATGTTGAACAATTAGCTCCCTATCTCATCCGCTCTTAATCATCTCACCCTTGCAACCCCCACCTTTAAGCATTGTTTATCAATAGGACACGTAGAACAAAACGGCGATGCAGGCACACAAATCTGTTTTCCATGCAGCATAAAAATGGCATTCGCATCTTTCAAAAAATCTTTATCAAGATTTTTAACCAATAATTTCTCAACTTCTTCATGGTTTTCCGTTCGTATCCATCCGATCCGATTCACGATCCGTAACGTATTTGAGTCAACAGGAATAAAAGCCTGATCAAACGCAAAATTAAGAACCACATTCGCCGTCTTCGGCCCAATGCCTTTGATCGATAATAATTTGTCTTTAGTCGATGGAACCTGACCGTTAAAGCGTTCAATAATTTCGCGCGAAACCGACTGTAACGTTGCTGCTTTTACCCGTCGATAACGTGCAAGATACAAAATAGTTTCTAGTTCTTCTGTATCCATCTGCAAAAGAGTTTCAAACGAATCAGCCTTTGCAAATAATTCCGCAAGAATTTTCTCAGTCACTTCATCTTTAATATTAATGCTGACAATGCAACCGATTAAAACCTTGAACGGATCTTTTTCCTGCTTCATCCGGTTGAGAGTTGTTTTCCGCTCTGATTGGAAATGTTTATTGAGAGTTTCTAATAAGGATTGGATAGAAGATTTTTTCATAAGACTACAGAGAGAAAGAATTTATATAATTTTATATGGACCGGTGTCATCAGAAATGTATGAAAGATTTGACCGGTGAATTATTAGAAAGATTCCCAGCAATTCCTCCTTCTTATTTTTCTAGACATAGGTATTATTCATTTGAAAGCATTCTTGATATAATTGCTCATGCGAATGACGGCACTCAACCTTCCCATAAATCAATTACAGGACTCTGTGATTTTCCTTGTGAATTCATTAATACTGGGAATAGATCTTATATTCTAGATGAAACTAATAATCTTCCGACAGCATATAACAAAGAGAATACTCAATTATCATTATTAAGCGAGATAAGACTTCTTCCGCTTCGCGGATTTGTGTTTAAGACCCTTAATCCCCTTTGTTTAACACCAGGGGGAATATTGCACCTGATTGATATCTCTCCAGGGGAATCTGATGGATTTAATGAAGGAAATAGTCCCACAACCCCGCTTATAACCGGTGATATTTCACCTTTCATACTTTCCTCCTAGTTGTAAATATTTTTAAACACCTTATTTGTAGTAACCTCAGATGGTTCCGTGATACAGATCCTCGAATGTGAGGAATATTATGAGTGCCAATCGCAAGGTTCCGTAGCTCAGCCTGGTTAGAGCACCGGACTCTTAATCCGGGTGTCGCGGGTTCAAATCCCGTCGGGGCCATACGCCCAAAAGAGCAGATATTTAACGCAAGAGCAGTAGTAACTATTACAAAATTACAACAATCAAAAGATTTAAATACTAGTTTTTATTTTTCCAATAATGAAAACCATTGAGGCAAATATCATGAGAAGTTTTGCCGAAGTGAGAAAAGACATCTTCTTCCTGCAAGGGGAACTTGAAGAATTAAAAAAAAGACTGAAATTAAATAAACAAAAGAAAAAATGAGCCTTAAAAACATCAAACGGTCGTTTCAGAATGTAAAGAGAGACATTGCTGATGTACGAAACCAGATCTCAAAACTTTCAGTTGATATCGCTGCATCAGTCGCGCGAACTCAGAAGCTTGAAACTGAAGTAGAAGATCTGAAGAAAGCTGCTGCAAAATCAAAAAAAAGAAAATAATTTAACTCATTATAGTTAATTATTTTCTATTTCTATAGTTATCTGTGGAATTGCATGAACAATTTCCTTTAAAATTTGTTTTTCAGTTATTGAGTCATTACTTCTTCTTAATGTAACTGCTTTAGAGGCTGAGGCTATCATTCCCCGTATCAATCGTTCGTTTTTTATTCCTTCCTCGGTTATATAATCAGAAAGATCCTGATAAATTTCCTCATCTATTGCCTGAGGATTATTTTTTAAGAAGAACAACACGCGAGAAGCGCCTGACACCATCTTCATTTGTATATCCATTATTCACCTTTTATAGCTAGATAGATTCTAGTGAGTATTTAAATTTTTTTGTGATGAATCGTATAAGATTTTTATTTTTCATAAAATTTATATAAAGAATCCTATTGAGTTCTAGATGAATATTGAAAAACTCATTGCTCGCTATGGAACTGGACAAGATTACCGATTTCTGACTCCTCTTCAAAAACAATTCCTTTTGCATTTTAAAATCGCACATCATACTGATGCTACCGGTAAGAAGACTGTTGGCCCTCTTTTAGTCATCAATGACACTCGACCGCCTTTGTTAGTATTACAAGATGTATGTCATACGTTTGTTTCCACTCTTAACTCTCATTCATATGCAGTGCGACGGATGAGTCAGTATCAGTCAATTCTTGGAGATAATTTTGTGCAACTTAGCGATGCAGAAGACTGTTATCGATTTTCTCTTCGAGATCAATCACTCGTTGAAGTATTATTTCAGGTTGTACAAGAGCCTTTGCCCGATGAAAGAAAACCTTCCCCTTACACGCGATGAGGCATTTGCGCTTGTGAAAAAATATAACAGCGATGCGCGTGATATTATTCATTATCTTGAGAGTGAGGCAGTGTTGCGGGCAATTGCACGACGGATCGGCGAGGATGAAGATTATTATGGGATGCTTGGCTTGTTGCATGATATTGATTGGGGCATCACCAAAGAAAATCCTGTTACGCACTTGACTGAAGCTCCTCGGATTTTACATGAGGCCGGATTTGATGAAGCTTTTATTCAGATTATCTTGTCACATGGGTACGGTTGTGATTGTGCGGGACTTTTGGACAAAAAGAGGACGGAGAAAATTGAGTATGCGCTTGCTGCGGGAGAGACCATCACTGGATTGATTCATGCGTATGCGCTGATGCGTGGGAAAAAAATTTCAGATATGGATACGAAAGGCTTAATGAAAAAATATAAAGATAAACGATTTGCAGAGGGTTGTGATAGGAATATCATTGTGGAGATTGAACACTGTGGCATACCACTTGAGGAATTTTTTGGGGTTGCGATTGATGGGATAAAAAGAATTAAAAATGAAGTTGGATTAGAGTAATATCATGACCGGCATTATTGTGCGCAGTAAGATAAAAGAGATTGTGAAAAAAATTGACCCGCAAGAAGAGATCAGCAGTATTGGCAGTGATGTTGGCGACGAGCTTGAAAGAATTGCTGGAGATATTTTACGGAAAGGGATTGAGCGGGCAAAGAAGAATCAGCGTCGGACGCTGCTTGCGAGGGATTTGTGAAAGTTTCATTTCATCACTGGCTGATTTTTATTTTTACTCTTGTGTACACATTTATTTTTGGCATATATTATTTTAACATTGGAAATTTTGAATTCTTATGGTATGTGGGTATTTTGATTCTGATTATTATATTGGTGTGCTGGTTGCATCTTCGCTATCGATTTAGCACGGGTTTATTATGGGGCATCAGTTTGTGGGGACTATTGCATATGATTGGAGGAACTGATATTAATGGCGTTCGCACGTATGCGCGGATGATTTATCCACTTTTCTCTGCGGGGATGACAGGCACCGCAATTTTCCGCTATGATCAGTTCATGCATTTTTATGTGTATGTTGTTGCGACCATAATGCTGTATCATATTGTTCAGTCGTATATTCGGGATGACATGCCCTGGTCTATTCTCTCTGTTTTGCTTGTGGTGATGGGCATTGGCATTGGCGCGATTAATGAACTGGTGGAATTTTTGCCGGCATTGCTTTTGCCTGATACGGGCGTTGGCGATTATTTCAACACGATGTGGGATATCGTATTCAATACGCTTGGAGCGATTGCTGCGGTTTTGTATCTATCTTGGAAACGCGTGCAATAATTTTCCTTTTTGTAGGTCCCAAAGATTTATATATTATTATTTGACAATAAAAATATGGCATATGAAACATTAGAATATAGTCTACTAACAAAGCCGCCTCAAACTGTTAAGATTCCTGCAACAGCCCCCGAAGAAGCTGATAAATTATTGTCGGCAGCACATCCATTTCAAGGAACATGGGAAGTAGATATCAATAATCTTTTT
>JBDKJQ010000014.1:0-14425 GCA_039796495.1 archaeon
CATGTTTTAGTCTTTCAGTCAGAGTATGTACTTCAGTTTTTGGCCCAAGATCAATCATCGCGCTATGTATCTTTCGGTGTGCGTTGTCATACCACATCAGATTAAGATACCGCTGATTAAATCCCTCCATGAGCGCAGGATCATGAAAATATAATCTGAGCACTGCCTGCTCAATGTCGAGGGCACAGGGAGGTACTCTATCAAGGATAACTGAACTTACCTCTCGCCTCGACTTTTTTTCATTCTGAATTTGAAAACGTAATTGGTTTTCCAGTTGATGTATCTTCAGTCTTTGTGCCTTTGTTGTTTCTTTTTCTCGCATCAATTTCCCTTTAGTAAGAGTTAATTCCTGATCCAATTGATCACAAGAAACCTCTCCATCATAAGAAAAATCAACTTCATCAGAAGAAAATATGTCAGCTAATTCGCCCGAATCAGGAATAGAGGTTTCATCATCATCAAAAACTTCAAAATATGCCTGCTCATCCTCTAAGGTGGGATCAGCAGATAAAAAATCATCGAAATGTATATCATCCATTTATTTCTCACAGGGAAGGCATTTATAAGAATTTAGAGCATGAATTATATACCATCAGACTTTCTTACATCCCTGAAATTCCACCACATATCCATCAGGGCAACCGCATGAAAATGCTTTTTCGAGCAATTCTCCATTGTAACAAAATAAGGGTTGTGTTTTCGAGCATTCATTAAACAACGTGCCATCCTTACACTTTCCTTCTTTCAAAAGTTCAGACGCATTTTTCGTAGCAGACGAATCAACAAAATCAAATTTCAAAAAAGAAAAATCCACTCCAAGATAAAAGATAACTGAAACAATATTGATGACAATCATGGCAGCAAGAAGGAACACTAATATTTTTAATGCACGTTTGCGCACATGCATCTTTTTGTCTGCAGGTTCTTTCGAAGATTCTTCAGAGGAATTATCCGAAGTACTTTCTAGAGAACTATCTTCCGCATGTTTTTCTTTTCGTGACATAAGAACATACACAAACCTTATTTTAAAAGTTTTATGAGGATACACTACGCTATTCTCCTTGCATACACGCATGTAAATAAGCAGTTAGGGCCTCACAATTGAAAAATTAGTAAGGCGTGCAATCGGTTTTTCAAGCGAGCCAGAATCTCCTTCTATTTCTATCTTGATCCAGAATTCTTTTACATTCGCAAACGCGGGCAGCGAGACTGTTTCAGCCTTCACAAGAGAGACATCATCCGTACTTGCCCGCTCGGTAATTGCCTGCCACTCGTTGCCGTCGACAGAAAACGAGAGCATGACTGTGCTTGCATACGTTTCATCCAAAGTGAGCTGAAGGATTGCTTTTGGATACTGCAAGGGTTGTGTACTGGTAAAATGATAAACAAGCGCAACATCACTTCTCCTTTCATTAAATCCGCGCACGCCTAACTCAAACGGTTTCCAAACAAGATCGCGAAAGCCACGTATTGCTGAGTGATCAATAAAAGTTGACCTCCTAAAATTATCCGTATATGCAATCGATTGATTAGAGAGGACTATCGCTTGCTTATCGGAGGTAACGTCAGCAATTGTACTATCGCCGGTATAATCGAAAGGCAGCGCTTTATTCTCAGCAATAATTCTAAATAATTGTGTATTGATTTTTTGCAACAGCGGATCAGAATCAGCATCGGAGAGCGGAAAAACTCCTTTCCCTTTTGCATTAATCCAATAAAAAACCATAGGAATATTATATGCGCGCAAAAGAGCTGACTGATGATCAACTAACTGAGACATATTGAACTTGGCCTTGTTAAGAAGATTGGTCGGATCATATTTCCAACTATGGTCCGGATGTGAGGAAGCGTATAAGACTGCAATAACTGGTTTTCCGGTAACAACATATTTTTCCAGAAGCCGCTTGTATGGATCGTTCCCATAATGCCAGCGCGCGTCAGGATATAATTCCGGCGATAAAGTATAAGGATCAATAATCCAACCATCCATTGCGAGGTATCGCTCGTCGGGATTTTCAAGTGATCCATCCTTGTACCAATCAGGAGGAGATAAATTAGGAATCCACCATACATATACCTGCAGAGAAGGATACTTTTCTTTTATGCGCGTGTATATATCAAAGAGAATTTTCTGGCGGCCGTCACGAGGAACATTTTCTTCTGAAAGACTAATGCCATAGATTTTATCAAGGATGCCTTCATTTTCCATATGGGCAAGTACCTTCATTACTCTTCCCTCATATTCTTCAGCAGGAGCAAGTGGCAATTGATGTCGCTCTCTTCCATCTTCAGGCCCCCAGAAATCAATCCTGATTATAGAGATTTTTTGAGGGTCATGTTCTAGCCCCTGCATAACCATTTGTTTGACTTGTTGTATGCGAGTAGAAATTTCTTCAACCTGCTTTTCCGTGCGCGCATTCACGCTGATGATGGCAAACGTAAGGTCTTTGGTACGGTCAAGGCTTGACCCGGCAACAAGAGGAACAAGTGGGTCACCCCACGCCGCAGTTGCATAGAGGCCGCTGTCACGTGCACTCAAAAGATAAACTGATTTCTCCGCACAATCGGGCTGCTCGCAAGGAAGTATACAATTTCCTTCTTCATCGACGGGTGCACAAACAGCTTCTTGCTCCGCTTCACAATCAAAAGTATCGCAGAGATTATCAGCAAACTCATAAGGTTCTTCTTCCTCAAAAGAAGTCGATGAAATCGAACCGCTCGTGGAAACAGATTCTTCAGGAGGAACTTCAGGAGAAATTTCATTGCGCACTTCATTCAAATTGGACTCATCGGCCTGATCGACAGGATGAAGTAACGATTTCATCTTATAATCAGTAAGAATAAGCGACGTTGCAATCAATAATGCAAGAATCGCAACGCCTAAGATAATTCGTATGATTCCCATGCTCACCTCACATAAAAAAAGAACGTGCGATATTTAAATATGTGGAAAGAGAATTAAACTATCAGAAATAATTATCAAAATTTTTTGTTTAATCGTCATACTCTCTCCTTTCCGGAGCATCAGTTTACATATCTTTAAATAATCAAACAATCCCTTGCTCATATGGGAAATCAAAATTTGCTATTGTTTCTTGGCTAGAAATAGAATATAAGTTTGATGGAGAAATTTCTTTTGAAGCAGTTGAATTATCGCATGAGATAACAAAAAAATTAAACGGAATTTTATATGACGAAAATCTCGATGACTTTTTCCGAGGGAACGAGATTTAATTTTTAGAGAAAAATTATTGTGGTAAATAAATAAATAACCTACTGATTCGGCGTCCCTGCAAGTCGCCCTTTATCTCCCGGAATTTCTCCGCCAAGTTCAACCGGCAAGTTTTGAAATCCTGCACCATACAAATTATGATGCACAGCAGGATTCACCGATCCATGGCCGGAATAATACACCCCAAATCGTCCTGATTGTGACCAGGTCGGTCCATACGCCATGCTGTACAGAGGAGAGTTCAATCCTTCAACACTTGGTGCAAACGGCGTTCCTCCTCCCTGTTGCGCAAAATACTGCCACCAGTTTCCAGCCTCAATAATTTCCTTTCCTTTAAATCCTGCTTTTCGTAGTTCATTAATCATCGGCTTCAGTGGAACATTCCCCATGCCCATCGGAAGTTCAGTGTGATCAAGCCCAAAATTATCAGAGAGATGCACATGATTGACAAACGGTGCAATAATTTTTGTCTGTGCAATAACATCCTTCTCTGTATAACCGCGCTTGCGCATCATGTTGATATGGCCAACATCCCAGGTCGCACCAATTAAATTTGCAGCAGCTTTTTCTGCTTCTCCTTGCGACATATGTTGATCTCTGACAAGATTGCTCGCAAGTTTTTTACGTGATTCAACAATAAGATCTTTCAAATCCTGTCCTGTTGAAAGCCCATGCTGTCCTGCCGGAGGATTTTCAACATTGATAACCGGCGATTTATCACCGAGTTTTGCATACGTCTGCGCAGCAACATTTGCAAAGGTCTCTGAAATTTTTTCCTTGGCAAATTCCTCAAGTGGCTTCCACATTTCAGGAGTTTTAATATTGGAAAGAACTTTCAACCCTTCACCAACAATGCTTCGTACCTGTTCTAGTTTTTTAGGATCTGATTCTATGCCCGAAGTAATTTGTGATTGAATTTCTTCTCCAAATTTTTTTAATGTTTGTTTATCTTCTTCGTTTTTGATGCCATCCCATGCGTTATTGAACAGCTGCCGCAATTCCCGATACGATCCGCGCAAATAAATCTGACCGTTAGTAACTTCACGTTGTGCAGCCTCAAACCGTTCCTTCTCTTCCTTGTCTTTTATCGAACTAAAATCTTTTTTTCCCAATTCACCATAAATATCAGGATACTCTTTTCGTAATCCACGTAAGTGCGATTCTCCAAAATCAGCCAGTCGGTTTACTTCAGCAAGCTTTTGCGTCCATACCTCTTCATTGATTCTTCCAATTTCCTTGTCATAATCAAATTTTGCCGCCTCTCCCGTGAATTTTCCCTCTTCAGGAAAATAACGATCTTGCCGTCGCAAAAACTGAAACTGACCCGTATCTTTATTGACAATCCACACTCCCTCTTCCACTTTTATCCGCTCTTTCGTTTTTTCATCAGTCTTCATGTAGTGTGGTCGCATTTCGGGAATTCCTGACGTAGAATGAACCGTGACAGAAATATTACCATCAGGATCAAGCCGCTGCGCGCGTTCAAGTGTTGAAAACAATTGCCGTTCAGTGCCGTAGCGCGCCTCTTCAGAATATCCGCGATCGGTCAATCCTGAAAACTCAATCATCGGGCCATGCACCGTCGGCGTAACACCTGCTAATTTTCCTAGTCTTCTCATTTCATCAATATGCTGTTCAGGAATCGACTCCCACACTGCAGGCGTAATACCCTGGATCTCAATAGTCTTGACACCAGGATTAAGTTTTGCATTCATTTCTCCCAATTGATTTGCAGTTCGCGGATCAACTGACATTCCTAGTTCAGAAATCGTGGACTGCACCGAAGTAGGTTTGACATAATAACTCGGCAAAAACGTCGTCTGTTCAACCCCCGGATACACCGCTTCATATGATACCATCTTTTTGAAATTTGAAAATAATTTATATCTTGGAGAAGAGTTTTTTATATTTAAATGTTGCTCGCAGGATAAATCACATCATTCGCTTCGCCCGTTTATCTCGCTCAGCATCAGAGTCATACTGTTTTGCCATTTGATTCCCTTGCGTTGTTTCTTGCAGATCAAAAGAGTTTCGCAGAGGATTTTTTTGTTCCATTCCTCGCAATAGCTGACCAGAACTGCCATCAGGACTTGCTACACTCATATCATAACTCTTTGATGAAAAATAATCCGCAGTCAGGCTATAACTTCCCCCGGTGTTCTTTGCAAGTTCATATGCAGATAGATTAGGCGCAGGATTATTTTCTGGGGAGGCAGAAGGCGTAGGAAGCGGCGCAAGTTCTTCTTCAAGATTTCCTGCACGACGCTGCGTAAGACCCGGAAAAATTTCCTCAAGATTTTTTTTATCGAAAACAAGCGGTTTTTGCGGAAGAAAATTAAGTGCGTCAGGAAGAGGACTCGTCGTCACTAGCTGTTTTTTCTCTCCATCTTTCAAAATAGAAAGTTCGCTCCACAAAGACGCTTCCTTCTTCTTTGCAGGAACAGTCACGACTGTATTACGCAATCCATGCACTACTTTCTTTTTTACATTCTTGCCGGTCTTAGTACGTTTTTCCATTATCAATAAAGAAAAGAGATTATTTAGACGTATCGTTAGAAAATAATACTAATAAGCAAGACTGCTTCTGATAGTAGTTCTGCAACGAGGAGATTTACAATGGCACTTCATTCTCCATGCTCGATCATCAGTCGTAAGAGCATAATCAATTGTAATCTCAGTAAAAGGTTTTAGTTTTTTTAATGAATAAATAGATTTTCCTTTCCGAAAACAATTGGGAGTGCAGCTGTGATTGAGGTTCCATCCATATGAATTTTTATACGGATACAACCAATGGTTGCCGCCGAATTGAATGCATCTGCGACAGATGTGGCAGTCACATCCTGCCCGATGGTGAAGAGTGACGATTCGGTTCGAAAACGTGAACACCCGTGCTCCTCTTTTTATTTCCTTCAGTGTAAAAACACCTTTTCCAGAAATAGGTGATTTTTGTATTGTTAACATCGGCAAACGAAAACTATCGTAGTTTCCCTTCTCGCTTCAAAAAATCATCAATAAATTTTTTGCTCTTCTCATGGTCAACAATCTGCTTCACTTCATAATAGTCCACACTTCCTTCACTGAATTTGTCCGCTTTTAAGCCGACTGTTTTTTCATACGCTTCTTTGGATATGAGTATTTTTTTGTCGGCAATATCGGCAAGTTTTTTTGCGAGGATGACGCTGTTACCGAGTGCAGTAAATTTCAATTTTTTATGTTCAACGCTACCGATGATCTCACCAGTATGAATGCCAATACCAAACTCAATTTTTTCCCGGAACTTTCGGTTGTATTCCTTTAGGACTTCAAAAATTTGTTCTGCAGTTTTTGCTGCAGTAAGCTCTATCGATCCATTCCCGCCCATCAGCGGCGTGAAAATAGCGTAAATAAAGTTAGCGTGCTCATACACTGCACCTTTTTTTTCATAGATTGATTCAACTGCTTTTTCAATATGCTGTCGGGTCTCTCTGCCGATTGAATTTTTTATTTTCAATATCATCACCGCTGCCTTTTCGCGTTTTCCTGTTGAAACCATTCCCTGTTCAGCACGTGCAGGTCCAGGAGTGTATATAATTGCAGGATCTATCTTTTTTTCCTGCGATGACACAGGCATGCTCGACATGGTTTTCACTGCCGATGAACTGTTCATGCCACTGCTCTGCTCACCATAATAAGCATAAGATTTTTTCTTGAACCGGCTCCTTAATAAAAACAAAACAACAAGCACAATAATTACTGCTAAAAAAATCCATATGATAGGATTCTTCATGAAAAGGAATGATCGTCCACCTGAAACCGGATCAACACGCAACGCATAGCCAGTCAGCATAACGCCGGCTTGATTCAATTCGGTTTCTCCATCGGTGATCTTGACAGTATACAGATCATTATAGCCGGTTAATTTGAACTGTTCACTCTCTCCCAATTCAAGATCAATGCGTTTCACAAAAGTCTTGTCATTTAACCCAACTTCAATATCTTTATGGTACGGGATATTGCCAATATTAGTCACCGTCACGGTCTGCTCATTGAGCGTAAAAGAGATGATTGCTTTCTCCGCAACATAAAATTTTTTAAGAACGTTAAGTTCATTGCTCTTCGCCTCGATTTCATAATAGCCGGCAACAGTATCAGTAGGAAGTGCGTACGAAACCGTCTCTTCAGATTTAACAATATTCTCAAACACCCGATTGCCGTCCTTATCCCATATGATAACAGAAATATCCTCTTCAATAGCAGTTCCTGACTGGTCCAATGCCACTGGTTTGAATTCAAGTGTTTCTCCCGAATTAAAATTCTGTTTGTTTAATGCAACATCAACTGACTTCAAGATTTGAAATACCTGCACACTAGCAATAGCAGCCCCTCCGCTTGCTTTTTCTCCTGCAATCGTCTCATATACAAAAACATCCATCCGATAATTTCCCGCACCCGTATCATCAGCCAATAAGATAGGCACAGAAAATTCTCCCTGATCTACTTTTCCGTAATGCTTTGAAGTTTGAACAGAAGCATCAACAGCAGTATCAGTTGTCTCAGTGTCAGTATCACTTGTTTCATCAGTCACACCAGTATCTGTTTCTTCATCGTCAGTTGCAGCATCCTCAGTCGTTTCCATAGGCGCAACAACAGCCGCTTGCAATAAAGGAATCTGAACTTCCACCTCTCCATTAACAACATCTCCGTTCATGCGCTTGACACTTCCTGAGACAACAATCTCCTCACCGGGATTAGCAAAAAAACTTTCGCTATGCAGGACAACGTTTAATCGTCGGGAAATATCAAACTGATCGCTCTTTCGTGTATCCCCGCCGTATTCAGATAAAAAATAACACGTCCCCTCAACCTGATTGATAGTATGAGCGTTCAGCGGAAGTTTCACAACCGTTTTTCCCAATTCATCAGGATAATTGTTGAATGCAAGTACATTCACCTCGCTGCAGAAAAGCGTTGTTTTAATGAGTCTTCCTTCTATAATAGGGTCAACCGTGATGTCGACGGTTATCATCTCTCCGAGATTATACGTGTTAGTTAATCCTGAAAAATAAATCCCTGCAGAAACAACGTTCAAGAAGAAGATAACCGATACTACAAAAAAAACCGACACCAAACTTCTCTTTTTCATTGTATTTCTAGCAAAATAATATATATAAAGTTTATGAGGGTGATTTTAGAGCGGTTGAGAAGAATAAAAACAAATAATTAATGATTATCCGGTAAACAATTATAAGATTTCCTTATCAAAAAAACAATGTGCCACCCACACTTAAAAGTGTGGGTTTGTGGAAACAAAAAGCATTTTACTATCTTATAAAAATTTGAAAATGCTTTTTGTTTCGGGCACTTGTTTTTAGGATGATCCAAAATCTAAAACACTAAAGCTACGACCACATTCTAAAGAATGTGGTTTTAGATTTATGGACATAAAAAATTCTAAGTACTCTCAGAAGATTTAAATAATTCTTTTTCTTTTCACACAGATGAAAAAGGTTGTTTCAAAAAATGCAGTCACACCATGGGAAGTCAAGGGAAGTATTGATTATGAGAAGCTGATTAAGGATTTTGGTGTAGAGAAAATTGATGATAAACTTCTTGAAAGAATAAAAAAACACGCTAAAGAAATTCATTTTATGTTGCGCAGGAAAGTTTTTTTTGCCGGCAGAGATTTAAAATGGCTGCTGGATGAATATGAAAAGGGAGATACATTTTTTTTATATACAGGACGAGCACCCTCTGGAAATGTTCATTTAGGCCATTTATTGCCATGGATTTTTACAAAATGGCTGCAGGAAAAATTTGACGTTGAATTATGGTTCCAATTCCCTGATGAAGAAAAATTTCTTTTTAAAAAAGATCTTGAGTTTAAGGAGACCGAAAGATATCTTCATGAGAATATGCTTGATGTTATTGCACTCGGGTTTGATCCTAAGAAAACTCATTTTATTATTGATACACAACATGCCAATCTCATGTACAAGCCAGCATGTCAGGTTGCAAAAAAAATTACTTTTTCAATGGTAAAAACTTCTTTTGGCCTTACTGACCATAATAATATCGGAAGCATTTTCTATACCTCGATGCAAGCGGTTCCCGCTTTTTTACCATCGATATTGAACGGAAAGAATATTCCTTGTGTTATTCCTCATGCAATTGATCAGGATCCGCATTTTAGATTAACAAGGGATATTCTGCCTAAGTTAGGATATTACAAGCCTGCTTCAATCCAATGTATCTTTCTTCCTCCATTAAGTGGAAGCAATGGAAAAATGTCCTCATCAGAAGGGCATGCAATTTTTACAACAGACTCCCCCGCAGAAGTCAAGGAAAAGATAAACAAGTACGCATTCAGCGGCGGACAGGCAACCTTAGAGGAACACCGCCAAAAAGGCGGAAATCCCGACATCGACGTATGCTATCAATACTTGCGAATGCTCCTGGAAGAAGACGATAAAAAGCTGGAAAAAATATATAATGACTACAAAAACGGAAAGTTAACCACCGGAGATTTGAAAAAATACACGATAGATAAAGTCAATATATTTCTCGCACATCATCAAAAAGAGCGAGAGAAAGCAAGAAAAAGAGTCGATGAATTTGTGTACAAGGGCTAAAATAAAACATTTATAAGTTTCTTTTTCTTTCTTTAGTCATGTTCATTAAAGAGGTTCATGCAAAAGAAATTCTCGACTCCCGAAAAATACCGACGATAGAAGTATCAATTATCACGGACGCAGGAAAGTCAACAGCATCAGTTCCAAGCGGCACTTCCACCGGAAAATACGAAGCAATAGAATTAAGAAACAAACAAGGAAGTGTGCAGCCTGCAATCAAAAACATACAAAATATAATCACGCCAAGAATAATAAATAAAAATTTCAAAGACCAACAAGAAATTGATAATCTTCTAATAAAGCTTGACGGGACAAACAATAAAAAAAGAGTAGGAGCTAATGCAATTCTTGCAATAAGCATGGCAGTATGCAGAGCATTTGCGCAAGAAAATAAAACGCAGTTATACAATTATCTTAAGCAAATCTCAAAAACTAAAAATAAATTAAAAATGCCCCGACCCTTAATGCTCATATTCGAAGGCGGAAAACATGCAGAAGCTAATTCAGACATCCAGGAGTATATGATCATCCCTCATGAAAAAACTTTTAAAGAAAATGTTAAGACAGGCAAAAAAATATACAAACAGATCGGCACAGTTCTCAAAAAAAATAATTTTAATAAAATGACGGGCATGGAAGGAGCGTATTATAGCCTTGGAAACGAGCTATCCATAGAACTCGTCTCAAAAGTAATAAAAAAAGTGAATCCAAAAACAAAGATTGCAATTGACGTTGCAGCATCAGAATTTTTTAAAGATAATCACTACATTCTTGAAAGAAAAAAAGTAAGCAGCACAGAATTATCAGAATGGTACGAGCAATTGCTCAAAAACTTTCCGATTGCATCAATTGAAGACCCCTTTGATCAAGATGATGAAAACACCTGGAAGTTATTCAACAAAAAACAGGGGGGAGAGACAATGATCGTCGGAGATGACTTTCTCACTACAAATCCAAGCAGAATAAAAAAGGCAATCAAAGAAAAAGCATGTAATGCAATGATACTAAAAATCAACCAAATTGGAACAATAACTGAAGCAATCAGTGCAGCCCAACTTGCACAAAAAGCAGGCTGGAAAGTAATCGTCAGCCACCGCAGCGGTGAAACACAAGACAGCTTTATCGCTGATCTTGCCGTCGGCATTGGCGCAGATTTTGTTAAAATTGGGGCACCTTCGCAAAAAGAGCGCATGACAAAATATGATCGTCTGATGAAAATTGAGAAGGAAATTTGAAAGCTATAAAAAGAAAGGTCCCTTTATATCAGATGGAAAAACCCAGGGATACCCTCATCAACACGCTCGGAATAATTTTCTTCATGCTTGCGCTTGCAGCAGTGATTAACACAATCTATCAAAAAAATCCAGAAGGAATAGTATGGCTTTGTTACATAGGATTATTTATTATTTCAGTCGGCATGCTCTTCAAAAATGATACACTCATAGTCAGCCAATTAAACATTCTCGCAATTCCGTTAAGCATCTGGATAATCGACTTTTTTTCCTATTTTTACCTCGGAAACACAGGGCAGACGATCCTCGGAATCACCGAATATATGTTTACCGAAGGTAATCTGTTCAGCAAAATAATCAGCCTCCAGCATTTTTTCACAATCCCTTTCTCCCTGGGTGTGCTTTCAATCATCAAGATAAAACAAAAACATGCCTGGATTTTCAGTACGATTCAACTTGCAATAATTTTCACTATCTCTCGCCTCTTCACATCGCCCGAAAAAAATATCAATTATGTATTCAGGTTTGCAGAATATGATTTGATTTCACCCTCGCTCTATCCATTGGCATGGTTCGCAGTATTCTTTCTGATGGTAGTAATTACAGAGGTTATTCTAATAAAATTAGTTTCAGAAAAAGATTAATTACGTATAGTTTTCAAAAACTCCATAACCTCATCTGCATGTCCATTGGCAGAAACCCCTTCAAAAACTTTCACTATGTTCCCCCGCTGAATAATAAACGTCGTCCGTTTAATCCCCAAGAAATTTTTCCCTAAAAAAATTTTCTCTCCGTACACCCCATATTTTTTGCACACAATAAAATCAGGATCGGAAAGCAACGTAACCTTCAAATTATGTTTATCGCAAAATTTCCTTTTTGTTTCCTCATTCCCACCGGAAATACCAATTACCTCAGCCCCTAATTTCCTCAATGCAGCCAGTTGAGCACTAAACTCAATTGCCTCTATCGTACATCCGGAAGTATCATCCTTCGGATAAAAATAAACAATAACAAAAGATGATCGTATTTTCGATAGTGTGTGAACCCTGCCCTCTTTATCCTTAAGCGAAAAATCAGGCGCAGGAGTATTTTCTTGCAGAACCATTCAAAAAGAAGAATCCCAAAACTTATAAATGTTTTATTTCTTATTGAGGTATGAAACTACTCTCAGTGCACTGTGATTACATAACATTCAAGCCATTAAAAAAAGCGTTGAAAAACCCTGAAGAACTCTCAGAAGAAAGACAGAAAGAACTGACATTCAAAGAGCCACTTGTTATTTTTACTTCCATCGAAAAGCAGGATGAACACAATAAAACTCTTATTCAAAAATACGTCAAGGAAATCGCAGACATTGCAAAACAAGTGAACGCAAAACAGATCGTGTTATATCCCTACGCGCATCTCTCATCATCTCTGTCAAGTCCTGATTTTGCCCTCAAAACATTAGAGCAGGCAGAAAAGGAATTAACAAAAGAAAAATTTTTAGTCCAGAGAGCACCGTTCGGCTATTACAAGGAATTCGAACTAAAATGTAAAGGACATCCGTTAAGTGAATTATCACGGGAGATAAACATGGACGGAAAAGCAACTGAAGCAAAAACAGGAGAAGAAAAAGAAAACTATGACTACAAACAGTTGCTCAGGGAAATTTCAAAGGCAAAACTCGACACCAGCAAGTTGAAAGAAAACGACCATCGTATCCTCGGGCAGAAAATGAATTTATTTTCATTTAACGACGTTGCGCCAGGAATGGTTTTTTGGCATAATAATGGATTGATTATTTTTAATGAACTGGTTGATTTTTGGCGAGCAGAACACCGAAAAAATAATTATAAGGAGATCAAGACACCCCAGATACTTGACAAAAAATTATGGCAGATTTCAGGACACTGGGAGAAATATAAAGAAAATATTTTTATTTCTGATTATGAGAAGCGCATGTTTGCGGTCAAACCGATGAATTGTCCGGGAGCAATGCTTGTCTACAAAAATATGCAGCGCTCATACAAGGATTTACCGCTTCGCCTCGCTGAAATGGGTGTGGTGCATCGCCAGGAACTGTCCGGAGTTTTAAACGGCTTGTTTCGGGTTATCCAATTTACGCAAGATGATGCGCATCTTTTTTGCACTGAATCGCAGCTTGAAGATGAAATAACATCGATCATGGGCATGATTGATACGTTTTACACACTCTTTGGTTTTTCTTATCACGTCGAGCTTTCAACACGCCCTGAAAAAAGAATCGGAGATGAGAAATTATGGGACAAGGCAGAAGGTACATTAGAAAAGATTCTAAAAAAGAAAAAAATGAAATTTAAAATTAATAAAGGAGATGGCGCATTCTACGGACCAAAGATTGACTTTCACATTAAGGATTCGTTAAACAGGACCTGGCAGGTTGCAACAATCCAATTAGATTTTGCAATGCCTGAGCGTTTTGATCTTGCATACATCGACAATGAAAATAAAGAACAGCGCCCGATTATTATTCATAGGGTCATTTATGGTTCATTAGAACGATTTATCGGCATTGTATTAGAACACACCAATGGCCACCTCCCCTTATGGCTCGCACCGATGCAAGTAAGAGTAATTAATTTCACCGACCGGAACAACAAAGCATGTGAAAAGCTCGTGGAAGAATTGAAAAAACATACGATACGAGTTTCGCAAGATCTTTCAAGTGAACCATTACAGGGAAAAATTAAGCAGGCGGAAGTTGAAAAAATCCCCTATATCGTTGTGATCGGAGATAAAGAAGAACAATCAGGAAATCTTGCAGTCCGCCATCGCAGTAAAATTTCGAGTGTAAAAAAAGATGAATTTATTGAAAAAATTTTGAAGGAAATTACAGAGAAGAAGTTTGAGTAATACACAAATCCTTATAACTTCCTCCTTCTTATAACAATCATGTCATTGGAAGACATTCAAAAAGATGTGGATGCATGGACAAGCCAATTTACTCCCCAATATTGGCCGCCGCTTGAAATGCAGGCACGCCTCACCGAAGAGATTGGCGAAGTAGCACGGGAATTAAATCATCTGCATGGCACAAAAAAGAAAAAAGCGGGTGAAGACACAAAAGACTTAGGACAGGAATTAAGCGACGTTATTTTCACCTTATGCTGCATCGCAAACAGTCACAAGATTAATTTGCAAGAAGCATGGAAAACATTAATGAGTGAAAAACAATATGGACGTGATAATAAAAGGTTTGAGAAGAAAGGTGTATAGCCCAGCGACATATGTCGTAGGGCTAAAATAATTTATGAAATGCGAAATAAATGTCGGCAGGACATTTATTTTCTAGACTTGTATGCGGTCTGAAATGATTATACCTCATTCTG
>JBDKJQ010000015.1:0-3260 GCA_039796495.1 archaeon
TACTGACAATAACTCAACGCGATACTTTCCGTCAGCGCTCTGCTCTTTCATTGTGTAAACAATAAGGAGATTTTCAGAAGCTTCCGCAGAAATCGTATGATCAAGAGGAATATTGACAACAGCATTAGGTGCAAGTCCCTCACTCACGCGCGCCGTCCCAATCAATGTATCATCACTGTCTGCTTTTCCGTTAGCATTTCCATCAACATATACTTCAATAGCGTCTATGTCAAGTACAACAGAATTGATCACTCGTAAACTGAGATTCCGTATGGCTATATTCTCATTCACTGCTGAAATAGTTACCGGCAGCACCACAACAGAAACCTCCCCATCTTCAGCATCATACTGCCATGAAAAATCTTTCTGATTGCCAAGAATAATGCTTCCGCTTCCCTGCTTCACCACCACAGAAAAACCTTCTTTGTAAAGCGGCTCTCCGGAGTTATAGTTCTCATTGTCATCGCAGTCGACAACAAGATCATACGTTCCCTTACTGATAGATTCCCATACTTTTTTGGAAGCAAATTTTTTATTTGGAATATCAGAAGAGTCATCCCTTACATCACTCAGACTTTCACCACCACCCCAATTTTCTTTATGCTCGACAATAAATAATTTCACTTGTTCATTAGTGTTTGCTCTGCATAAAACATCATTCGCACTGACAGAACTCAAAACATACACCGACTCGCCAGTATGATACTGGATTTTGCTCGGCTTAATGAGCTGTGCACTTACGCATGCAACACCCAGTATAACCACGATAATAAAAAGTACACTCATCTCTTTTTTCATAGGCTGTCTAAAAATAATTTATATTTAAAGATTATGATAATTTAAAAAATAGCTTTGTAATATATTCTTTACAAAAATAGAGAGCTACGATTTATTTTTTTCTTTCCGCAAAAAGAGAATACTAAGTCCCACTGCACCAATTGCTCCCATCGAGCCTGAAACAATAGCAGCAAGTCCTTGATTTCGTTCAGATAATACAGCGTCAGTCTGTTCCTGTCCCGTGCTCTGATAACTCAGATTATACGACTGATATCCATCATACACAGAACCTAAAGAACAAAAAAGAAGTCCTGCCGTCAGGGTCATGTACAATGATTTTTTCATTATTTACTAAATACAAGGAGATTAATATATTTTCCTAATAAAATAAATGAGCCTGCCCAGATTTGAACTGGGGACCCCTGCCTTATAAGAGCAGTGCTCTAACCAAGCTGAGCTACAGGCTCGTAATTAAATCAAAGAGCGGGCAGTTTTAAAGCTTACTAAAATGAATAAAAATTGACGTAATACAATCAGCAGATTTATAAAATAAAAAAGCATGTATCATTATGGCAAAAAAGAGGAAAGCAAAAAGAAATACAAATAGTAAGAATAACAAAAAAAATATTGCAATCCTTGCCTTGTTGTTGAACCTCATTGTCTTTCCCGGCATCGGCAGCATTGTCGGCGGGAAAACCAAAGAAGGGGTGATACAACTGATTCTTGCAGCAGTGGGGCTTGCGCTCATTATCATTTTAATCGGCATTCCGATCTTTCTTGCAGTCTGGATCTGGGGCATCATCACCGGAATTAATTTGATAAAAAGAGCAAAATAACATGAAAGAAAAGAAAAAAATTTCAAAACAGGATGAAGGAAAAGTCAAAGCATTTGTTGCCAGCTTTTTCATCATTATAGGATTCATCATCGCGCTTATTATCTGGAGAAAAGAAGAGTACGTAATGTATTATGCAAAGCATGGATTAGTATTGTTTATCGGTCAATTGATCCTAGGCATATTCCCCTACATCGTCATGAGATGGTTCACAGCAATTCTCTGGATATTCTGGGCAATTCTATGGGTTATGACCTGGATCTATGCATTATCAGGAGAAAAGAAAAAAGTGTTCATAATTACAGATCTTGCAGAAAAGATTAAGTTATGATTGTTTTCTGAGAAAATTAAAATAATATAGACTTGAGAGCAAATTTTATAAGATAGGAGATCTTTTGTCCCATATCTTAAGAGATAAATTTTTATAGTTATTCATTGGGATATTAATATGAAATCAATTACAGAGCTGAAAAATCCAGACATAATAGAAGTAAACGGTGAGAAATATCAAGTTTTAGATATTGAAGATGGGCTATATAATGAAAAGAAGGATGATATTGAATGGATAGTTAATTTAGTTAAAGTTGGAGAAAAATCAATCAGCCCAAATTATTCTTTGACATTTATGGGCAAGGAACCTAAAAAAATCAAGTTCTTTATCAATAATCCTAAAACAAAAGAAGAAAAAGAAGAGAAAGTAAAGAGCTTAAAATTTTAATCATTCGCTCTAAGATAGAGGACAGAATGTCCGACATATTTATAAGACAGGCCTCAAAAGTGAGGCAGTTAGTACCCTTAAAATTTCTATAATGTGATTATTTAAAAAAGATAGGTTCTTTTATATTTAATGGGTGAAAAGAGCTATAAGTGTCCTTTTTGTGAAAGCCAAATTACAAAAGAACAATACGACAAAGTAATTCAAGAAAATGAACTTTTAAAGAAAAAGGCTAAGGAATTCGAAGAAACAATAAAAAAATTAGAATCTGAAAAGGCCAAGCTTCAAGAAAAAATAAAAGAGGCCGTAGATAAAGAAAAAATAAAGGCTCTAAAAAAAGCAAAAGAATTTGAAGATGCAATAAAAAAACTGCAAGCTGAAAAAATCAAACTGCGAGAAAGCATCAAAGATGCTGTAGAAAAAGAAAAAGTGAAATCTCAAAGATTGCAAGACGATATTAAAAAACTTAAGGAAGAAAATGAACTTTTAAAGAAGGGCATGACTGCGCAAGAAATGGGTTTTGAGTTTGAAAATAAAATGCACGATTGGTTAGAAAGAAAATTCATTAATGATAAAGTTGAGAAAACAGGCAAAAAGGGAGATTCGTTACTAAGAATTATGAACAAAGATAAAGAAATAGGGTTAATTCTAATTGAATGTAAAAGAAAAGATAGACATGCACCTGCCGATGTTGAAGAAGTTAAAAGACATAAGATAAATGCAAAAGCAAATGTCGGCGTTTTAGTAACTAATGGATATTTTGGTAAAAGAAAAATGGACGGCTTTTGCAATATTGATGGCACTCTTATTGTTAGACCTCATAGTGCCTTGGAGTTCATCGAATTACTTAGAGAGCATATCGTTGAAGTTGAAAATTATAAACTTACAGAAGAAGAGAAGAATAAAGAATTAATAAGATTGTGGAAATTTATACA
>JBDKJQ010000016.1:0-27366 GCA_039796495.1 archaeon
TGATTCACTCTATATTGGAAGAGATCTTCGCTGCAGCAAGACAACGCAGATACAAATCAGTGGTAGCGGACAAGGAAGTACTCGAGAAGAAGCGTATGATAACGCCCTTCTTAATATGAAAAAACTGCAGACGGTTCTCATAACCGGAAGTTTACCGTATAAATTGGAAGTTGTGAAAATAGACAGCATCTCTCCCACATTGGGAAAAGCATTTACTGAAAATTTATTCATCTTAGGCCTTGCAGTCTTTTGTGTTGTCAGCCTCAGCTTGTTTATTCGCTACCGAAAGATAAAATTAACATTAGCGGTTGTACTCACGATGTTCTCTGAGGCTTTTTTGACTTTGGCGTTTGCCGCACTCCTTAAATGGAATTTAGATGCGCCCAGTATTGCAGGAATCATTGCAGGTATGGGAACTGGCGTTAACGATCAGATTGTGATTATTGATGAAGCGTTTCACGACGTTAAACGAAGCCTGAAAGAACGAATTAAATCTGCACTGTTCATTATCCTAGGAGCTTTTTTCACTATCATTGCCGCGATGCTTCCGTTATTTTGGGCTGGTGCAGGTATGCTGAAAGGATTTGCATTTACCACTATTATCGGTGTCAGCATCGGAATATTAATAACACGACCTGCTTTTGCAGAGATTATTAAGAATATTTTGAAGGAATAATGGAAATAAATTTTGAAATATTAAGTTTTATATATGTTATTCGTGTCATTAGAATTAAATAAATAATGATAAAAAACAATGTTGGAAGGTTTTGTCAAAGGTATTGCATTATTTATTTCTGAAATTGGACAAGATATTGGAAATTTTTTATCTAAAAAATATTTTATTATCTTTGTAATCCTTCTAATCATGATTATATTAATATTATTTTATTTCAATTTTATCTAAAAAATTACCTTTATCCTGGTGCGGTTAGTTAAATTATTATACTTGCAACGATAAAACTTTGTATGTTACTGCTTTACAAACAGATTATCCTGTGCCTCTTACTTCTTATCGGCATCGCCTCTTATTTTTTATTGCCTCACATCAGCATGCAAGCTTTTTTTCTTTTTCTCTCTTTAGTCGTTTTTTTCTACGCTACTGAAACAGTATTTTCTCTTGATTTTAAGAAAGAACATTATCTTTACCTTGTTTTTCTGAGCTTATCTTTTTTATTTTTTTATCATCTACATTTTTTGTTTGTGTATATTGACAAACCATTGCATTTAATGGGAGGATTTATTATCGCATCATTTTTTTATCATGGGTTACGTAAGAAACGGATTCAATCTCCCGCACTGTTTTACTTGGTTTTTTCTCTCTCTTCTCGTCATCATTGGATACGAGCTCTATGAGTTTACGCTTGATAGACTGTTTGACAGCCAGATGCAGGGAGTGTATACTGTCGTCGATAATCAACTCGTTATGATCATTAGTAGTGTTGCCGATACGCTGCAAGATATTATCTTGGGAATTATGGGAGCTGTTGGAATTTTTTTATTAGAAAAAAGCAAGGGGAGAACAAATAGTAAAATATACAAATATATTTAAAGAGAGAGTTATTGAAAATAAAATGAAAAAGATAGGGGCATTTTTATTGATTAACATTTTATTGGCTCTCTTTTTTGTTTCTGCTCCTCTTCCTAAAAGCGATCGAGTTCTTATCGGTTCCCCTGCAACGCAAGGATATATTACCAAGTGGCAGAATGCGACGACGATAGATAATTCGGTTATGTTCCAAAGTGGAAACAATATTGGAATTGGAACAACAAATCCCCATGCGCTTCTTGATGTCCGTGGTTCAGCAATATTCAATGATGATGGCTCTGATTCTGATTTTCGAATAGAAACGGAATCTGATCAGAATACTTTTTTTGTTGATGGCTCATTAGACAGAGTAGGAATTGGGACATCCACTCCGATAACAAAATTAGATGTTGTCGGAGATCTTGCGGTAAGTCTTACTGCGAATGTCGCTAGCAAATTGAGAGTAGGACCTTTTTTTATTAAGTCTCCGCAATTTTCGCTTGTTCCTGGTTCCGAAACTACGGTAGGACAGATTACGCGAGGAGCTATTGGACAAACCGCTGACCTAACACAATGGCAGGAGAGTTCAGGAACGACTGGATTATATGTCACTTCTGCAGGAAATGATATTTGTATCACGGGAGGAAATTGTTTAAGTTCTTTTAAAGGTATGAATGATTGTATACTTTCAACAGGCATTGGCGGAAGCAGCTGCCAGATATTTAATACCAACGTCAATGCTCAATCGCGCGTTCATTGCTTTGCACAAGATACTATGGGAGGAATTCCTGGTACGCTTTATATCTCAGAAAAAGTTGCGGGAAGCCACTACATTGTTTCTTCCACTTCTCTAACTGATGTATCTTCTGTAAACTGTATCATGTTTTGAAAATATTAATTATATTTTATTTTATTTTAGATATTCGAAAGATTTATGTATATCAAATTATTTCTTTTTGCATGGGAAAAAGAGTGATAGTTCTTTTTGTGATTATATTATTAAGTTTACTTTCAGTTGTTCATTCGCGGACTATTCCCATATATGTAAAACCCCTTTCAGGCGGAAACGTCCAACCAAGTGCTTCATTTTCTTATACGTTTAATTGGACAACGGACAGTGCATGTACCAGTGTTGTTTTTTCTAATTCAAGTCTTACTATAACGACGGGAACTGATGGCATTGGATTTATCAATTTGTCAATTCCAGATTCGTTATCGGCCATACCTACTTATTTATGTGAATATAGGGGTGGATCATTGCGCGCCGTTCATCCTTTATCGATGCAGTTTTTTTATGATATTGTGGGAAATTCTTTGAATGTAACTCATAATGTCAGTGGAAATTGGCTTATTGGAAAAGTAAACTACTCAAATATACAAAACACTCAATCAGTGGGTAATATCTCTGGAGATGGTGCGTCTGGTTATATTTGTCAGTTTTCAGCAAGTAACACAATTAACAATTCAGGAATATTCCAAAGTGGAAGTAAGATAGGTATAGGCACAACTGCTCCCGATGGTATATTACACCTGAAAACAGGGGATTCTGGTTCAGCAGTTCTCGTTCAGGGAACGGGGATTTATCTTGAATCGTCCTCCAATGTTAATTTTGTCTTTCGCTCTCCCGATACCGCAACACAACGCATCGAGTTCGTTGATACACTAACTGGTTCCGGACAAATCACCTATAATCACGCAACGGATGCGATGACATTTTATGCGGGCAGTTCCACGATAATGACCCTGTTTAATGGGAGCATGGGAATCAATGATGCAACGCCCGGTGCCATGCTGGATGTTTCTGCCAGTTCCGCTTCAACCATCGGACAGATAATTCAAGGTGCATCTTCACAAACTGCAAACCTTCAGGAATGGCAGAATAGCTCTGGAAATATTGGATTATATGTTAATGCAAGTGGAAATGATATTTGTATCACGGGAGGAAATTGTTTAGGGTATAGTAGTCCAAATTATTTAGCCATAACTGCAGTAAATGTCAGTGTAACACAACTCATAACATTATCAGTATCAACTATTCCTGCGTGTTCAGCAACCTATAATGGAACTATTGCAAGAAATGATACGGGAGTATATGTCTGTGGAAATACAGGGAGCACCTGGACTAAGATATAATGAAAATCAAAAGATTTCTTAAAAATTTTAGTCTTTTACTAGGGATCATTTTACTCAATTGTTCATTCCTCGTCGCATTTGATGAGCAAACGATAATTTCATGTGGCGGGGATGCAGAAACAATTATGGGTTGTCAAGGAGATAGTGAATTATTTTTTATGGGCGCTGTCCCAATCACCACGGCAACTTCAAGCAGCAGCGATTCTAGTGGTGGCGGAGGAATGGCAAGCGCCAAACTATTTGACATCGATTTTTCAGAAGTATCTGGAGCGACGCTTTCCTTTAAGGAAGAAGACACGAAAACATTTAGTTTTAATGGCCAAACTTCTCATACTCTTAATGTTTTGAAAATAAATAAAAATTCGGTAGAAATGATTATTCAATCAGAGCCAATCATTTTAACTTTGAATGTTGGCGAGCAGAAAATGATTGATTTTAACAGCGATGGTAAACATGATCTGGAGATACGACTTGTTTCTCTTTCTCTGGATAAGGCTTTCTTTTCTTTTCATTCTCTTGAAGGTGCAACAACTCTAGGAATAGAAGAATCAAAAACTCTGCTTGAGAATTTATTTGATATATCTATAATTATTTCTGAAACCAATCGCAACATTTATCCGGGGGAAAATGTTACTGCGCTTATTACCATTGCAAATAATAATTCCAAAATGGAGGGAGTACTTATAGAATATCATATCACTTCTTCCCAGAATAGTGTACAGATTGCGAGCGGCTTTGAAACCGTTGTCGTTGAAACAGAGCATTCTTTTAAGGAAACACTTTCTCTTCCTCGAGATATTCCTCCGGGAAATTATCTTTTCAACGTGCAGGTTAGCTATAATAATCGTTCTGGTGTCAGCAGTGCGGCATTTGACGTACAAAAAAGAGAGAAAAATTCTATAGAGAGCTACATGATTCTTATAAGCATACTTGTCATCTGTGGAATTTATTACCTGTTGTTGAGAAAGAAAGAGAGGCATTTGCGATGAACAAAGAATTGTATAAACAGTTGTCCATTATCGCATTTCTATTCTTCGGCATTGTCTTTTTTTTGTTTGCAAGCCATATAAGTATATCTGCCTTGCTGATCTATTCAGGATTAGTTGTCAGCTTATACGTTGGAGAGCGACTATTTTCCCTTGATTTTCACAAAGAACATTATACTTTTGTGAGTGTGTTAGCCTTATCATTTCTTTTCTTTTATTACCTGCACTCCCTATTTGTCTATGTTGATAAGCCATTGCACTTTTTTGGAGGCTTTGTTATCGCGTTCCTTTTTTATCATGCATTGAAGCAGAAAAAATTTCGTAAAAAGAGTCTAATTGCTCTGATTTTTTTTCTGTCTTTGCTGGTCATTCTCGGCTATGAACTATATGAGTTTACCCTTGACCGATTGTTTGACGCGCATATGCAAGGAGTATATCGCATTGTTGAAGGGAAGCGAGTTATTATGATTAGTGGTGTACAAGATACCGTACAGGATATTCTATTAGGAATGCTTGGCATTTTAGGAAGTTTTTTTGTTGTAAAAAAATAATTATCGCCTATAAAAATTTCTTGATGATTAAATCTTCTTTCCTGCAGAAGATATGACTTATTTTCTCCTCTTTTGAGAACTGCCTGCAGGTAATTACTTTAGAATTTTTTTAAGTATTTAGAGAGATGCTACCGCAAGAATACTTCTGTAAATCTTATTAAGCTTTTTAAAGATTCTATTACTCCTTACACCATGAAAGATACAGTTACAGAAGATATAGCACTAGGCGGTTTCTGGAATTTTTTACTAACTTTTTTTGCGCGAATTGGCAGCTTTTTCTTTGTTTTTGTCGTCGCCAAGTATCTATTACCGGAAAATTTTGGCATCTATAGCCTCGCAGTTTCTATTGCATTAATTATACTTATTACAATTGATGCAGGCATTAACCAGAGTCTTCTCAAATATGTATCAGAAGCGCTGAATAAAAAAAATAAAAAATTAGCTACAGCAAATTTCAGATATCTATTCAAGGTAAAATTAATCGTCACTTTTTCTGTCGGAATTTTTTTAATTATTTTTTCCTATCCTCTTGCGAATAACATCTTCCATAAACCCCAATTGTTTTTACCGCTTATTTTTAGCAGCTTCTTTATTTTAGTTAATTCCATTGGGAATTTTTATTCTTCATATTTTTATGTTATTAGACAGCTAAAATACATCACCTACAAGCAAATCATTTTTGAAGTTTTAAGAATCTTTGGTGTCTTGGGAATGTTTCTCATTGTTTCCCGGCAGCATTATATTATTGGTACTTTCGGAGTATTAATTATAAGCATGACTATTGCGATTCTTTTTTTGTTCTATCATTTGCGCACTATAAGCCCGTTTTTATTTGAAGAATCTACGACTGTAGTCGATGCGCCTCAGATGCTGAAATTTTCTTTATTATACAGTGTGATTGGCTCACTCTTGATACTTTTCGGCTATATTGACATGATTATGATTGGTATTTTTTTGGAAGCGTCATATGTCGGTTATTATACCATTGCGCTCGCTTTTATGACTGGAATCTGGGGTTTTTTGAATTTATCTCATATATTGCTTCCTATTTTTACCAAACTTGATGATATCCAAATTCACCGAGAGTTTAATAGACTCTTCCAATATATCAGTATACTCGCTGTTCCTGCAATTTTTGGCATTCTCGCTCTGGGAAAATATTTTCTGATATTTATTGATGCCAGATATCTTCCTGCTGAGATGCCCCTGTATATTCTTTCGGTCTTGGTTTTTATTGTTCCTCTTATAGAAACACTTACTCCTCTTTTTTCCGCACGCGACAAATTAAAAATTATAGCGTATGGAGTCATCATTGCCATGATCGTAAATATACTTTTGAATTATTTTCTTATAACGTCTCTTCTAAGGATTTCAGAGTCAATGGCTATGGGAGGAGCAGCTTTGGCGACGGTTGTCAGCCAGCTGTTCTACCTTTTTATTCTCGTTTTTTATTCCAAAAAGTTTTTCAACGTTCGATTACAACTAAGCAGAATTATCAAACCACTACTTGCGTCCCTTATTATGTTTTTTCCACTTCTCTACATTAACACATTTGTCGAAGACTTTACTCTCTTCTTAGGCATTGCGGAAATAATCTTAGGGTTTGCACTTTATTTTTTATCCCTATTCCTCATTAAGGGTATTGATAAAGTAGATGTTATTTTATTCAAGGACACTTTCAAAAAATTTTTTAAAGTCAACAAGAAATAGTATTACATCTATTGTATAAACATTTTTAAATATCTCAATGTAGGTATTCCTATGGATGAGGCAAAAGAAGAAACGATTACTCTTGACTTCAGTGAAAGAAAGAGGAAACTTATACATTTCTTTAAGGAAAAGCAGACGTGGGTTTTGATCCTCCTTTTGGTTGCAGTTATCTTAGGAATCTATGTAAGAAGCCTGCCTATGATGGACCACACACAGGGAATCATCAGCTTTTCACAATTTATTTTTAATCCTCTTGAGTCTTATCAAGGCACACCAGGATTATGGGACATAACTACCAACAGCTGGACGCTTGGACCTGATCTTGATCCGTGGCTCTTTTTACGTAGCGCAGAAACGATTGTTGGTATAGGAAGTCTACCGGAGCGAGATTATATGCGTAATGTTCCTTTAGGATTTGATAACTCTATTGAAGTGCCGTTACTACCCTATCTTATTGCGTGGACCTATTATCTTTTACAATTTTTTATGGACAATCCCACGATCGAACTTGCAGGAGTTGTGTTTCCTGTCATCATGTTTGTATTGACTATCATCAGTTTTTTCCTGTTTGTCCGCGAGGTTTTTTTAGACCAAGAGAGAAAAACAAAAGCAAATCTTATTGCTCTCATCGCAACATTTTTCATGATTGTCATTCCTGTGTTTCTATCCAGAACGGTTGCAGGTATTCCGGAGAAAGAATCCGCAGCATTTTTTTTCATGTTTCTTGCGTTTTATTTTTTCCTGAAAGGATTGAAATCTGAAAAAATGGGGTATGGATGTATGTTTGGAATATTGTCTGGTATTGCAACCGGACTTATGGGCCTTGTGTGGGGAGGGGTTATCTATGCATTTATTCCCCTTGGTGCGGCGGCGCTAATCGCGTTTGTCCTTAACAAGATTAAGAAAAAAGAATTTTTTGTCTATTCATTATGGGTGGTTGGCTCATTTTTTATCTTAGGCTATTTTTCGTATAAGCGCTATGATATTGTAGAACTGTTCACCTCCCTCTCGTCGGGCATTGCCGCAATTTCATTATTTGTCATGATTGTCCATTTTTTGATATTTGAAACAAAACTTTCACAAATTACAATTATTAAAGAATCAAAAATTCCGAAGCCGATTATTTCCCTGTTATGTTCAATTATTATCGGCATTATCATCCTAAGTATTATTTTTGGGCCTGGATTTTTAATTGAAAAAATTAAGGCAGTCCACCAGACATTATTCAAGCCCGTCTTGGGACGGTGGAATATCACCGTTGCAGAAAACAAGCAGCCGAATTTTTTAGAGTGGAACTCTAATTTTGGTCCGTTTTTTAAAGATATTCCTATTTTTTTCTGGCTGTTTTTTATCGGCTCGGTTGTTTTGTTCAGATCATTGCTTCATAATGTGGAGAAAAAAGATGCGTGGACATTAACCGGATTATATATTTTATTCTTATGCGGACTCATATTCTCGCGCTATTCCGACAGCAGTATATTTAATGGAGAAAACTTTATCAGCAAAACATTTTACTATGCAAGCTTGCTGATCTTTGTTATTGCGGTTATTTATTATTACATGCGGTATCATCGGGCACATAATTCAGCATTTGAAAACATTCCGTTTGAATACATCCTCTTATTCTGTTTGTTTGTTTTCACGCTGTTTACAGTGAGAGGAGCTGTCCGATTGATTATGATATTGGGGCCGATTGCGCCGATTTTTGTCAGTTATCTAATTGTTATCAGTTTGAATAATTTTTTTGTAAGTAGCGGCGCGCGAAAAATAATGATAGGAATTGCAGCATTTATTATTGTTATTGCGAGCGCGTACAGTTTTATGGCATTTTATGAGAGCACGCAAGTACAATCGTTCAGCTTCATACCTTCTTCATACAACCTACAATGGCAGAAAGCAATGGATTGGGTACGAACAAGCACGCCGGAAAACGCTGTTTTTGCGCACTGGTGGGATTACGGTTATTGGCTGCAGAGCATCGGCAAGCGGGCAACAGTTGTCGACGGAGGAAATGCGATAACGTACTGGAACTATCTGATGGGGAGGCATGTATTGACCGGAAATACTGAGGCTGATGCGCTTGAATTTTTATACAATCATAATGCAACCCATTTACTTATTGACTCAAGCGATATTGGCAAGTACAGTGCATTCTCAAGTATTGGTAGCGATGAGCATTATGATCGCTATTCGTGGATAGGGACCTTTTTATTGGATGACAAACAAATTCAAGAAACAAGCAACCTGACGCATTACTTTTATTTAGGAGGCGTACCCCTTGATGAAGACTTGATGATTGAGGAGAATGGTAATGAGATATTTATTCCTGCGCAGCAAGCAGGAGTGGGAGCTATTGTTCTTTCCATGCACAAAGATGGTAAAACGTTTGATCAACCGTACATCATCATCGTCAATCAGAATAAGCAGCATAAGGTACCTCTGAGATATGCTTCTATTAATGGGCAATTTTTTGATTTCAAGTCAGGGATCGAGGCTGCTGCGTTTATCTTCCCCCGGCTTAATATCCAAGGACAATCAGTCAGCAAAAACGACATTGGTGCAGCGATGTTCATTTCTCCGCGTTTATTCAGAGGAATGTTAAGTCAGATTTACATTTTAAACGATCCTTTAAAAAAATATCCGCATTTCACGATAGCACATTCGCAAGACAGCCTGCTGATTGAGGATTTAAGGAGACAGGGCATGCAGTTGGGAGATTTTGTGTATTATAACGGAATTCATGGTCCAATAAAAATCTGGGATATTAGCTACACTGGAAACGAACAAATGAGACAGGAATATTTGGATACTGATGAAACAAAATATTTAAGCTGGGTGCTGTAATTTTTTATTTTATATTCTGAAGAAATTTCCTATTTCCCTACACACTGTTTTAACTTCCTCTTCAGTTAGTTCTGGGTACATCGGCAAAGAAATAATTTCCTGCGCGAATTTTTCTGCTTTGGGAAAATCGCCCTCCCTGTGATTCAGATAAGAAAATGCTTTTTGCATGTGGATCGGAATCGGATAATGAATCTGTGTGAAAATATTTTTTTCTTTGAGATAGTTCATCAATTCGTCCCTCTTATCGGTACGAATAACATACAGATGAGAGACGTGACCTTGATGCAACTGAGGGATTTTTATCGGAAGGCTGTACAATAATTGGTTATATAACAAGGCAAGCTTTTTTCTTTTTTCGTTAAAACTGTCGAGATTTTTTAATTTTACTCTTAAAAATGCTGCCTGCAGTTCATCCAGTCTTGAATTTATTCCGTGAATTGTTGCGTGATAACGATTTTCCTGTCCGTAATTTCTTAAAAGGACGAGTTTGTTTTTTAATTGTTCATCATCAGTGATAACCATGCCTGCGTCTCCTAATGCCCCCAGATTTTTTGTGGGATAAAAACTGAAGCAGCCGATGTCAGTGAAAGGAACTTTTTTCCCTTTGTATTCTGCGCCATGCGCCTGGCAGCAGTCTTCAATAATCTTTAGATTGTACTTTTGTGCGATTGCTATTATTGAGTCCATATCGCATGGATTACCGTATAAATGCACGGGCATAATCACTTTTGTATTTGGAGTTATTTTTTTTTCTATCTCTTCCACATTGATAAGATAGTCTTCATTCACATCAACAAGCACTGGTTTTGCATGCGCTGCCTCAATTGCCATGATAGTTGGCACTGCAGTATTTGTTGGAACAATAACTTCATCTCCTTTTTGTATGTTGAGCGCTTTTAGTGCTAAAAATAATGCATCGGTTCCTGAATTTAATCCTATTCCAAACTTTCTATTACAGAATGCGGCAAATTCCTGCTCAAATAATTTTTTCTCTTCGCCGAGAATGAAAAAACAATTTTTGAATATAACGCGACTGCTTACCTCGTGCAGTTCTTGCTTTAACGATTCGTGCTGCCGTTTGATGTCAAATGCAGGAATTGTTTTAGATTTCTGATACAATGCAATTGTTTTTTGTATGCCTTCTTCAATGCTTGTTTTGGGAAGCCAGCCTAACTCCTGATTAATTTTTGTAATGTCCGCGCAAAAATGCCCTGGCTCAACTGCTTTTCTCTCAGGGGGATACGGAATTATCTTTATTGCACCTTTTCCCGCTATCTTTACAATGAGTTCTGCTAACGATTTTATGGAAAGAAAATTATTTCCTATCGGCTGCTCAAGTCCGGATTTCCCAATACAGCAGCCGAGATTATATGCTTGGCCGTTTTTTTCAGAGGTTGCTACTAACAAAAAAGCGTCGATAACATCGTCAATATAGTTAATGTCTCTATATACTTCTCCGCCGCCCCACAGTTCTATCGTCTGATTACTGGTTGCTTTTTCGATGAACACGGGGATGACCGCATGCTGTGGTGATTGTTTAGGACCGTAGGTATTTGTAACCCTCAGGCTGTTAATTTTTATACCATAATTTTGCTCGCGCAAACTGTTGTTTAACACTATATGATGTGATTCAATTGCCTGCTTGCTTATCGATTGATAGTCAGTCATTGTTTTTGGAAGATACTCTTCTACAATCGGTAATTCTTTCTGCGAGACTTTTCCGTACTGATCGCGCGTGCCTGCAAATACTACTGAAAGGCTTTTCTGTTTGTTTTCGACCATGACTTGCCTGACTGCTTCCAAAAAATGCAATTGCGCAACAAAATTGACATCAGTATCAAATGCCATCTCTTTTTCATTGAATGGCGTATGTTTTGGTGAGCCTGCGAGATTAAAAATGTAGTCTGCTTCCTGTATGAAGTGTTTCATCTCATTGATGTTTTGTAGGTTTCCTTTTTCTCCGCTTATCACTTGCACTAGCGGATTATTTTTTATTTCTTTGATATTTTCTAAGGATCCTCCCAGACTTTCTACAAGGGAGTCGACGATGATTATTTTTTTAGGCTGCAGGTTAACAAGCGCAATTGCAAGGTTGCTGCCGATGAATCCCAAACCTCCGGTTATGAGAATTGTCTTTCCCTCGAATTTTTTTTCATAGCTCATTTCTATTAGCTGAAAAAGCGGTTTTAAATAGTTTGTACTGGTGGAGCATATATATTGATTTTTAAGATTTTTTGAACAAGATGTTTTATGATATAAATTCTTAAATAGCTCTTTTTGGATTGATGGAAGAGGCAAAAGAGTTATGAGAATCGGTGTTACCGGCGGCAGCGGATTTATTGGAAGTAATTTTATCCAGTACTTATTAAGCAGTCCTGAAATCAAGGAAGAAATTTTTATCGTTAATATTGACACAGTAACATATGCAGGAAGCGGAAAAAATATTTTCCATATGTTTAAGGAGACGAGGAACAAAAAATTCAGCACACATTATCGTTTTGTACAAGCAGATATTTGTAATTATCGGGCAATCGAGGCGATTGTGAAAAAATTTCAACTCGATGTTATTGTTAATTTTGCGGCAGAAAGTCACAACAGTTACGCCATCCTCAACCCGTCGGTTTTTTTCAGAACGAACTTGCTTGGAACACAAACGCTTCTTGAGGTATGCAGAAAGAAAAATATTCGATTTCATCATATATCGACGTGCGAAGTATATGGCGATCTCGCGCTCGATAGCAAGGAAAAATTTTCTGAGGATACTCCCTATCGGCCAAACACCCCCTATAATGCATCAAAGGCAGCTGCTGACCTGGCAGTCCGCGCGTATTGTAAGACCTTTGGCGTGAAGGCAACCATTTCAAACTGCGCAAACAATTACGGGCCGTATCAATTTCCAGAAAAATTAATTCCTCTGTTTGTAACCAATCTCCTTGAAGGAAAAAAAATTCCGTTGTATAAAAACAGTCAGAATAAACGAGAATGGATCCATGTGCTTGATCATTGTAAAGCAATTTATTTAATCTTGAAGCAGGGAAGAATTGGGGAAACGTATAACGTGGGCACTGGTGTTGAAAAGAGTATAGAGGAAATTACCAATATTATTCTTACGGCTCTTGGAAAATCAGAGAGTATGAAAGAATATGTTACTGATCGGCCCGGCCATGACCGACGGTATTTGCTTGATTGTCGAAAAATTTTTAATGAACTCGGGTGGAAGTCGGCTATTTCATTCGATCACGGGATGCAGGAAACGATTGAGTGGTACACAAAAAACATGTCGTGGTGGAAGCCGCTTACAAAAAATCTTATTGCAGAGAATAAATGGAATGGGAAAAAATAATCTGAGAATTGCACTATGCTGCTGTATGAGATAAAACTTTTTAAAGGGAGGGATCGAGGCTAGTATAGAGATGATAAAATGGTGAGTGAACTTATAAAAAATAGTTGGGTGAACAAACAATGAAAGGCGTTATTTTAGCCGGCGGCAACGGCGTGCGGATGATGCCGTGCACGAAAGTAACCAATAAGCATTTACTTCCGGTCTATGACAAGCCGATGATTTATTATCCTTTGAAAACGCTAGCAGATGCGGGCATTAAAGATATCTTAATTGTTTCCGGAAGAGGCCATGCCGGACATTTTGTCAATTTATTGGGATCAGGAAAAGAATTTGGCGTGAAACTAAGCTATGAGGTGCAGGAAGAGGCAGGTGGCATTTCACAGGCACTGGCATTGGCAGAAGATTTTGCCGACGGTGAGTCGCTGACGGTCATTTTGGGAGATAATATTTTTGAAGAAGACATTAAAGAGTATGTGAGCGCTTTTGAAAGAAAGGGGGGGTGCATGATTTTTCTAAAAGAAGTTGGTCTTAAAGCCGCGAAACGATTCGGCATTGCGGTTGTTGAAAAAGACAAAGTGGGCTATGTGGAGGAAAAACCATTGCAGCCGAAATCAAATCTTGCAATGACCGGTCTGTACATATTTGACGCAAGCGTTTTTTCAATTATAAAAACGCTGACACCATCGGGAAGAGGAGAATTAGAAATAACTGACGCTATTGATAATTATGTTAAGCGTGGCCATTGTTTTTATCATATCATTAGAGGATATTGGAGTGATGCAGGTACTTTTGAAAGTTTGAATCGCGCAAGCAATCTTGTCAGAGGAAAAGAAACGCCGGAAGAAAGTTTCTGGAGTGACACCGATGATTTCTCTGAAACATTCAAATTTCCGTCGAAGAGTGATGAGCCGCTTACAATCATTGAAAAACTTTCGCAGTTGACAAAAAAACAATCTGAAATCCTGGATTATTTGATGAAGCATCATGTCAGAAATAATACTTCCGCAAAAACATCTGAGCTGGAACAACTGGAAAAAATCAAAGAACGAATTACTGTTGATTATCAGGAGTATTTGTGATTACCGATAATTAATCATCCGCGCTAATTCTTCTGCGATTCCTGGCGACGATGCAAACAATGCTCCATTAATGTTCATGCCAACCGGACCCCATTTTTTATAAGTAAGATCGTTTCCTGCCAGGTCTGTTGCAGTCCCTCCTAATTCTGTTGTTAACATATACATAGCAGGCGGCTCAAAGACTCCTTTTGCAACGATCTGAAAAACGGCATCAGCCTTTTCGGTTAACAAATCAAGACACATTGCAGCGCTTGATACTGCTCCTTCTAATTTTGCTTTTCCCTGTAATTTTCCAACAACCTGTTCGCCCATAAATTTTTTAAAATCGCCCATACCTGCAGTTATGCCTGGTGCATAGTCTGAGGTATAGCAATCAACTTTTATTATGCATTCAGAAGAAAATGGTTGTTGAAGAAAGGGAAGCAGCTGTCTTTTCTGTTGTGACGGGAACTGGATTTCAAATACCCCCTCTCCTTTTATTCCGTACACGATTCTATTCGTGAAATATTCGGTTATGCCGGCAAATATAAAATCGTCATAGCAAGGAGTAAGTGAATCTGCGATTGTCAGCATGGTTCCGCATCTGCTTGCAGGATTTTTCACTAATTGGCTACTGCCATCGATGCCGTCGAGAATTGCAAGATGCCGTGTATGTTCGGCGCTCCCTGCAATCATATTCCCATGTTCTTCAGCAAATATTTTAAGTGGAAACTGCTCTTCTTGCAGATAACGGATAACTGCTTCTTCTGACTCCCAGTCGCCTCGCGTCGCTTTATCGTCACCTCTTCCTACCTCAACTAAATCAGCGATCGTTCCATTTTCAAATAATTTTCTTTGTGCAACATATGCGTGTTTCAATGCGTTAACGCCTAAAGAAATAATATCTCTCATTATTTTTGAGTAATCTTAATCTCCAATGTTCCTGATATAACTGATACAGAAGGGTTTAAGATGGTTGAACATTCTCTTGCGACGCTATTAAGCAACCTTTTTCACCTGAAGGGAAAAGAGATGTATGAAAAAGCAAAACAAATTCTTGAAGGTAAGGGATACGTCATCAATGAAATTTCTCCGGGAAAAACATATTTTAGAGATTTGAAGTGACTTATTTTAGATAAAACTCAATTGTCCTTTTCAATCCTTCATCAAAAGAAATAGTTGGCTTCCAGCCAGTGGCTTGTGTGAATTTGCTGTGATCTGCAAAAAAATTTCTTTTATTTATTTGGTGTGAGCCTTCGGGGAAAGGAATATGCTGGATTTCAACTTTTTTAGTTGTTAATTGTTCTGTTATTTCTTTTATTTTTTGTACGACTTGATTCATTGTTTTTCCTTCGCCGCTCCCGAGGACAAAAACCTCACCCTCTGTTTTTGGCGATTCTGCAGCTGCAATAAACGCATCACAATAATTTTGTATGTAACAATAATCCCGGATAAATTCTCCGTCCCCATATACGGTGAGCGGTTCTCCTCGTAATGCTCTGCCGATCATGAAATTAAGTACCCCCCTATTAGGATTATCTATTTTCTGGTATTCACCAAAGACGTTTGATAACCTCAATGAACAAGTTTTCAATTTGTAATTTTTATAATATAACTGCAGATATTTTTCTGCCATGAGCTTATGGAGATCGTATACTGAAAGAGGATTTTCTTGTTCATTCTCGTTTGAAGGTAATTGCGATGCGTCGCCGATAACGGTTACGGCACTGGTAAAAATTATTTTTATTGATTGATTTATTTGTTTGCATGTTTCCAATAAGATTATTAGTCCGCCAATATCTTCCTGAAGATCTTTCGACGGTTGTGCCATTGATTTTTTCAAATCAGTCTGCCAGGCAAAATGGAAAAGGTAATCTTTGTCTTTGATAATCTTTTGAAGCAATTCATTATCTAACAGATTTCCTTCGATGATTGTTAAATTCTTATGATCGATTATATCTTGAATCCTATACTTATCTGTATTCGGCTTAACGAACAAGGTGATGTTATTTTCTTCAAGTAGCTTTCTGGCAAGATTGCTTGCCAAAAATCCGGCGCCTCCGGTGATGAGGATGTTTTTGTCGTGCATAGAGTACAACACCCATATTATTTTTAAGTATTCGTATATTTGTTTGATCATGATTGCTATTGGAATGCTGACTGTTGAACAACTAAGGACTAATCATCTTGAGCGAGAACTTTCCGAGTTTTATGCTTTAAGAAATTGCATTGAATACTTTCCACCGTGGCATTTTCATGAAACTGTTTTTGATCATATTTTGTCTGTATTGGATGCGCTGGATAAGATAGTGCAACGAAACAATAAAGAATTGGACTGCTATCTTGCTGAAAAGCCATTTGGACATTATTCTCGAGGAGAATTGTTATGGTTGATGGCGGTGTTCCATGACATCGCAAAACCTGAAACCATTATCATTGACAAACAGAGTTATACTTCATGTCCTGGGCATGAAAAACAAGGGGCGATTAAAATGCGCCCGATTCTTAATCGATTTGATTTGCAGCCAGAAGAAAGAGAACATGTTCTGAAGATGATCGAGCTGCACGGGATTTTTTGTTATACGCAGCATCGGGAAGATCCTGATGAAGCATTTGCAATATTAAAAAAACAGTTTCCTGTGCTCTATCTTGATTTGCTGATTTTTGAACTTGCTGATACGCGGGCACTGTTGGTTGCTGAGAGCGGAAAAAAATTACAAGATGATATGATTGATTTTTATGAGCATAAGATTGTAGAATATCTGAATAATTAAGGATTCTTAATCCCCTTAAATAACTCTATTGTCTCCTTCATATTTTCATATAAATCGTCGGAAGGAGTAAATCCTAATTGCCTTATTTTTTCATCTGACACGTGATACGGTTTCTGATTAAGCAAAGGAGATTTTGTTATCGTGACTTTTACTTCGGGAATTACTCTTTGTATTGTCTCTATAATCTCTTTCATCTCATAATTTTTTGTGACTACATTATATACTTCTCCGGATTGGCCGTGTGTTTCAAAAAATCGATAGGCTTGTATACAATCGTTTAATCCTAGATACGGTCTTTTGCTTTCCAATGCAGAGTCCCAGACCGTAAGCGGCTTATTCATTGCAGCAAGATAGCAGAACTTGTTAATCGCTGTATGAAATCGCATGCCGATGCTGGTTCCAAAAATTGTGCCTTTTCTCAGCACGATTATGGGAAAGGAAGTTTCTTTGGAGATTTCCTGCAATAATTTTTCTGTTTTTCTTTTTGCTTCTGCATAGGGTGATGCGGGTTTGTATAGTGCTTCCGGAACATTCTCATCAACCATTCCTTCCGCCTCGCCGTACACACTTGTTGTTGACGCATACAGAAATCGATTCACTTTTGCGTGCATGGCTGCGTTCACCGTATTCCAGGTTCCTTCAAAAATGACTTTATTGGTAAGTTCAGGATTATTAATTGTTGACGGTGCGTCGGTCACGGAAGCAAGATGAATAACAATATCGATATCTTTCATCGATTTCCTCAGAAGATTTAAGTCCATGATATCTCCTTCGATGAATTCAAATTTTTTTTCCGGTAGGTTGAAGAGAGAAGGATATCGCTGTGTTGACAGATTATCTAAGATTTTTATGAGTTCTACATCGGTTCTTTTTGCGTATTCTCTGATCAGCTTTGAGCCAATATGACCGAGCCCGCCGGTAACCAATACTTTCATAAAAGTAATTGAAAATTTTTATTAATAAAGATTTAGATAAAAAATCACAATAAAGCATTTAAACAAACTTTTTATGAGTTCTATATGGAAGGAAAAAATCAGGTTTGCAAAGTGTGCAATGGCAATCTGAAGAAATTTATCTCCTTTGGAAAGATGCCGGTTGCTAATGCATTTTTGAAAAAAGAACAATTGTATAAGGAAGAATTCTTTTATGACATGGAAGTTGGTTTTTGTGAAGATTGCATGATGGTGCAGATGATTAATTTAGTTCCGTATGACAAATATATTGTTCCTGATGAAACGGGGAAAACACAGTACGCGTTCTTTTCTTCTACTTCGAAGGTCATGGAGCAGCACTTCAAAGAAGTCGCTGATGAAATCAAAAATAAATTTTTACGGGAAGGAGACAAAGTGCTTGAGATTGGATGCAATGACGGCATTTTCCTGAAAAATTTTGATAACACCAAAGTATTGGGCATTGAACCATCAGGGAATGTTGCAGATGTTGCACGCGGTCGTGACATTTCAGTCATCAGTGATTTTTTTACTGAGCAACTTGCTGAGCGCATTGCCAATCAATATGGGAAGTTTAAGGCAATTTTTTCTGCGAATGTTATTTTGAACATTATTGAGATTCACCAGGTTGTTGAGGGTGTCAAAAAATTGTTGGATGACAAAGGAGTTTTTGTCATGGAAGATCCTTATATCGTTGATATTTTAGAGAGCAATTCGTATGACCAGATCTATGATGAACATATTTGGTATTTCTCCCTTATGTCGCTACAGAATCTTTTTGCAATGCATGGCATGGAAATTTTTGATGCTAAACGCGAAGGAGTACATGGCGGATCCATGCGGGTGTATGCCTGCAGGAAAGGAGATTACCAGAAAACAAGCGCATTACAAACCTACCTGGGAGAAGAACGGCAAAAAAAGATTAATGAATTTGGTGCGTATCAGCAATTCGCACAGCGTGTCGAAAAAAACAGAGAAGCTTTTAGAAATTTAATTTATACTTTGAAATCTCAGGGTAAAAAAATTGTCGGCTATGCTGCTGCTTCGAAAGGAACAATTGTCCAAAATTATTGTGATCTTGATACCAAGATTATTGATTATATCTCTGATTCGACGCCGTTTAAGCAAGGGCTTTTATCGCCGGGAAAACATATTCCGATTGTGAGTCCTGATGTTTTTCATGAAGATGTTGCTCAGAGTAGAATTGATTATGCAATTATTTTTGCCTGGAATCATGCGAAAGAAATTATGGCGAAGGAGACTGAATTTGTGAAGAAAGGAGGAAAGTTTATTGTTCACCTGCCGCAGCCGCGGATACTTGGTGAGGATGGAGAAAAGACGCACGCTGACACTACACAACGCTCTGATCTGATTGAAGGTGTTGAAGTAAAAAAATTAAAAGTGTTTGCGAATGATCAAGGCTACTTATTTGAAACATTGCGCAATGATGATCCCTTTTTTGAAAAAGTTTTTGGACAAGTATTGATGTTTGAAGTGTATCCTGGCGTCATTAAAGGATATCATCTACATGAAAAGCATGACGAGTATGTGACGTGTGTGAAGGGAAACATCAAATATGTAATTGTTAAAGAATATCCTGACGGCTCAAAAAAAATTAATACGTTTGTTATGGGTGAGCGAAATCCTATGCTCTTGAAAATTCCCCGAGGAGTATGGCGGGGGTATATGCCGCTTGAGAACAAATCAGCGATGGTGATGGATATTATGTCGCGTCCTTATGATCCGAAAGATCCCGATACTTTGGAGAAAGATGTATTTGCGTTCGGTGATGTGTGGAGTGTGAAGAAGGGTTAGGATTACTTCAGTACAATAATGCTTATATTATACAATTATTTGGAATTTGTGTGACGCTCCAAACAGATAATCTAAGACAAGAAAAATTCAGGACAAATGGATTAATTACTGATTCATATGTAAGTGTCTTAGTGAATGATGAGTTGGGACGAGAATTAGTGAGGGTTTCTGACGAATTATTACCTGATAAATGGAAGTTGAAACCGTCGAGTTCTCTTGCATATGAAAGACATAATCATACTATACCCGATAATGAACCCTTCGGGTATGCTAAACTTCTTAATCTTGCTGCAATTAATACGGCACTCGATAAACTTGGGATAAAAAATATCAGAACTGCTTCATTAGATGATGTTCTTGGAGTGATACGAATGTCTGATCACCCTCTTTATACTGCATGGGGGTCATGTGGACTCGCGGTTCAGCCTCGTCTCGTTGAGTATGGAAAGCGATTCGATAATGATGTTCGGATGGCTGAATTACTTATGCATCAGGCGGGCATTACCGATCAGCCGTTCATTATTGAAGGTCCGCGATTAGCTATCGACCCCAGATTTCCTTTTGGTGTGAAGTTTGTTTATACGGAGGATTCAGTCGTTACTCCTGCCCCTGAACTTGATAGAGGAGACTTTTCTACCACTCCTTACCAACCCGCTTTAAGACTCTTTAAGGAGGGGAGGAAAAATAGGGGACCACTAGAAGTAGATATCACTATGGGGCTAAGTAATTACGGCATCGGAGAGCTCGCAAAATATCACTTTGAACAATCAGAAAAAAAAGATGTTTTACAATGTAATTTTGACGATCTCTATTGGGTAAGAGGGTTATATAACCGAATATTTTTAGCGACTGATTGAAATTTTGACAGCATCGTTTGAGTAAGAAGTTTTATATACCGATAGTTAGATAGATGTTTATGAGAAACATGCGATCAAACAATAATCGTGGCGGATTCGGAGGAAAATCTCGTGGCAACCGCTTTGGCGGCAGATCAGGAGGATTTGGTGATAGAAGCCATTTTAGAAAAGGACACGATGGTGCACGAAGCGAACGAAGAATACAAATGCATGATGCAGTATGTAATAATTGTGGAAAAAGCTGTCAAGTGCCGTTTCGACCGACGGGAAGCAAGCCGGTTTTATGCCAAGATTGTTTTCAACAAAATTCTGGTTCCAAAAATAATTTTACTGGAAATGTTCAAGGAGGATCAGGTGAACAGCTTAATCAGATTAACACAAAACTCGACCGCATCTTACGCGTACTGCAAGACTTAGAAATTGATGTTGAAGAAGATGCAGCAACTGACTCTGATAACGAAATTGAGAATGAAGACGAAGTGTTTGACGATGAAGAGGATGATGATTCTGACGACGATGAAGATGAGGAAGAGGATACAAAATAAAAAGATTACCTAAAAATCAGAATAATTTCTTTATAAAACTAATGTTTAAGAATTACATATTTAGATAGTCTACTATTTTTCTCATAGATTCTTCTGGATTTTCTCTCACTGAATTTATTTCTATATCTGGTTTTTCTGGAGGCTCGTAAACAACGTGAAGACCAATAAAATTCTGTAATTTCCCACTTTCGGCTTTTTTGTAGTGACCTTTACTGTCTCGTTTTTTGCATTCATCATACGGACAGTTTATATAAATTTCCAAAAAATTCTCTTTAAACATTTTTCTCGCAGCATCTCTTGATTCTTTAAATGGAGAGATTATTGGAACCAAGATAAAATCAACCTTGCCAAAATCTTGTTTGCACAATTCTATAATCAGTCGATTATTCTCTTTTATATCCCTCGGGGTGAATCCCAAATGTTTGTGTACACTATTTCTGATTTTATCGCCGTCAAAAATGGAATAATTTTTTCCCTTTTTGTCAAACTCCTTTTTTAATAATGTTGCAATTGTGGTTTTTCCTGAACCAGAAAGTCCTGTAAACCATAAAATTTTAGTATATTTCATTTATAACTCCTTTTTCTCCTGCAGTGCTTCTTTGTTTCTCTCACCAGTCTCTTGTGCGAACAAAAAGCCGTGCCAGAATCCTACAACATTGATAACATGTTCAGGAAATGCTGCAATAAGTACATGTATCGGAAGAAGGTAGTATTTTTTAAACGGATAAAACCAGTATATCGAAAAAAATCCTAGAAAAGGAGTCCCTCGGACAATTCTCCGTAAAAATCCGCTTATACTCGTGCCTTGTTTTCTTAACGCGATTCCATTATATTTAGCATAAGCATAAAAAGTTTTTACCATCTTTTTGTAATTATAATGAGGGTGCACGTGATATACCACAGCATTTCCCCGTTCTATTCTTCCTAGTTTTGTAATCCGCTGAGCAAATTCAGTGTCAATTGCGGAAACCTCTTCACTAATCAATCCAGCTTTTATTAAGTCCTTTTTCCTATAGGCACAGGAACTAAGATTCATATAAGGTATTTTAATATTTAGATCGGATATCGTGAATAATCTCACTAAAAATGGTCTTTGTGTCCAGTATTTTTCAGGGAGCATAAAGTCAGAGATAACTACACTTACCTGTTCATCTTGTAACGGCGCTATCAATTTTTCAATATATTTTTCATCCGAGGGAATGCAATCTTGTGCTAATATGACTATAATGTCTCCTTTTGCCTCCCTGATACCTTTGTTCATCGACACTGCTTCAGGATTGTTCCATTTTTCAATTATTTCTATAGGAATCGTTTGTTTTTTCAACATTTCTTTAAGCAATTCAAATGTTTTTTTTTCTGGCTTATACACCGGGATAACTACTGAGACTAACTGTTCCATAGAGAGCATGTTGCAGATTCTTTTTAAGATTTATTATAGTAGGAAATTCTTTTTTATAGAGGATATTATGGCGTAAAATATACCTAATTGAGCTTTTCATGTATGTTTTCTGTATAGCCCATGACCTGCTGCTCAATTTATTAAGTCATAGGTTATATCTTTTTTTTATGAACTCAAAAAAATCATTGAAGCATGCAGCAATGTATTCCCTTTCCGCTTCTCCAATTCCTGCATGTGTCCCAATCAAAAACGCCTGCTCGTGTATGGCATCGGTATATGCCATATTTTTTGAGATTCTAAAATCATACAATTTTGCGACAGGATGTTTTGTAAAATTTCCCGACATTACAGGCCTTGTTTCTATTCCTTTTTCTTCCAAAAACTGCACCAATTCTTCCTTACTAAAAGGGGCTGATTTTTTAACCAATATCGGATACGAAAACCATGCTGCTTTTGAATGCTGAGGTTTTTTTGGGAGCTGTATAAACTCATTATATTGGGAAAGCTTTTCAGTAAGAAAATTTGCATTTAGTTCCCTTATTTTGAGAAACGCGTCGAATCTTTTCCATTGCACTATTCCAAAAGAACTTTCCATTTCTGTGGGCCTAAAATTGTATCCAGTGTTTGCAAATAAAAATCGAGGGTCTATATCAGGATAAAGAGTTTGTATAGCGGCCTTATATTCTGGATTTTTTACGTTCCTCATAACTCCCTGCGATCTAATGATTCTTGCTAATTCTGCGTAACTGTCATTATTTGTCAGGATCATTCCCCCTTCAATCGTTGTTATGTGATGACTCAGATAAAAACTAAATGTTGAAAAATGACCAAAACTACCGACTTTCGATCCGTTCCATTCAGCACCATGCGCCTCGCAGCAATCCTCAATTACCAATAAATTATATTTTTTTGCGAGACGCATGATTTCATCCATATCAGCAGAGAATCCTAAAAGGTGCACTGGCATAATCGCTCTTGTTCTTGGCGTTATTGCCTCCTCAATTTTAGTTACATCGATTGTATAGCTTTCTGGATTGACGTCAACAAATACTGGCTTAAGTCCAAGGGCAAACAGAGGAGTTACCGATGTCCCCCATGTCAGGGCAGTAGTAATAACTTCATCACCTGGATAAAGTCTCTCCCTGAAGGAAGGGTTCGAGAGCACATAATATGTGATGAGATTTGCAGAGCTCCCAGAATTTACCATGATTCCGTTTTTTACTCCTATAAATTCAGACCATATATTTTCAAATCGTATTGTCTTTAGATCCCCCCCTGCATTTAGCGTCAGTCTTTCCGGGTGGAGCAATGATTCAATAACCTCTACAACCTCTTCTTCATCATATAGTCTTGAAATCAAAGGCACTTTATATCTGCTTTCAGAAGGTAGTTCTTTAAAATAGTCATGCAATGTTGCTTTAATTTCACTGATTACTCTTGCCACTTTTTCGCTTCTCGTTTCCATTATTCCTCAACTATTTTTAAAATTGTATTTAGTTGCTTTCAATTCTTTTTAAACTTTTATATGTTTTTTTAAGTATTGCAAATTAAAGCATAAAATATTTAAAGATCCGGCTATAGGCTGTATCATCCAAAGATGTGGAATACAATGAAAATTTTTTTTGTTTCTCCGAATGAAAGAAACCTGTGGGAAACCGCTGGAGATAGGGCTCCTCTGGGAATAGGTTTTTTGAGTAATTATTGCAAAAAAGTATTACATATTGATACAACGATTTTTGACTTAAATCATGATAATGAAGAAACATTATTTGATGCAATGAAAGAGCATAATCCTTCCTATATCTGTTTCGGGATTACATCCCCGAGTTACCTTGAGTGTCTACGCCTTGTCCGAAAAATAAAAGAGACAGGATATACCGGAAAAATTATTGCAGGAGGCAATCATATAACGGATAATCCCTATGAAGAATTAACGCGGGCGCATTATGATTATATGATTGTCGGGGATGGTGAGTTGGCATTACGCGATATTTTTGAAGGTAAGGCGAGGGGGCAGATAATTTTTGGTGAGAAAGTGGATGTAAATCAAATTCCGTGGCCCGATTATGAAGGGTTACATTTTGAAAGATACTGGATGACCCTTGAGGGTAAAAAATGTGCGATGATTATCGGCAGCAGAGGCTGCATCTATTCGTGTGCATTTTGTGGTGAGGCAAAAACTAAAAAATTGCGGACGAGAAATGCGGCAGATGTTGTCAGTGAAATGAAATTTTTAATGGACAATTATAAAATAGAAGCATTCTATTTTGGCGATGAAATATTCACTTATGAAAGGCAAAGAGTTTTTGATATTTGTAGACTTATCAGAGAAACATTAAAACCCATAACATTCAGAATGCAGACGCGAGTCAATTTAATTGATGATGAGATATTAGATGCTCTAAAGTCATCAGGATGCAATGTGATAACGTTGGGACTTGAAAGCGGCAATGACCAGATTTTAAAAAATATACAAAAAGGAGCAACTGTTGATCAGGCCAGAAAGGCTGTAAAAATGATTCATGACAAGGGAATGAAGGTAAAAGGATTTTTTATCATAGGATTACCAGGAGAAACAATTGAAACTGCATGGGATACGATCAATTTTGCAAAGGAGATTAATATAGATTTTGCAGATTTTTATCCTTACACGCCTTTCCCCTCAACACCTATATGGAATAATCCTGAACGGTACGGTTTGAAAATTATTAAACCAAAAGACTCTGACTGGAACCAGTATTTTATGGTTGGAAAAGATGGGATGCCTCAAGAATGGAAAATTATACACCCTAACCTCGATCAAAAACAGGTGGGCGAACTTATCGCTATAGCAAAATCTCAATTAAAAAGCTTAGAAATGTCTAAATAGTTTTTTTCAGCCCTTCTTCCAGTGAAAAAACCGGCTTCCAGTGTAATAATTTTTTAGCCTTGGAAATATCCGCGTAGATATCTCTTATATATTCTTTTTCCGACACAGAATGTATCGCTTGCTTTTTGCTTAAGAGTTTCTCGATAAAGAGCGCCAGTTCGTGGATAGAGTAACTTTTTCCATATCCCACATTAAATATCTGAACATTATCGCTCTCAAAATCCATGACTTTTAGAATGGCCTCAATCACATCGTCAATATAAATAAAATCTCTTTTTGTATCAGAAACAAAAATTTCTTCATTATTTTTTATTTTTTTAATGAGAGAAGGGATTACAAATGATTCATGTTGTCCTTTTCCGTAGACATTAAACAACCTGCATATGCATCCCTGCACTTTTGACACCAAGAATAATTTTTCACATATAATTTTACTCTTTACATACTCATTTACTTCCTTGAGAGCTGCTGTTTCTTTTACCGGATTTTTATCAGGGTTTCCATACACCCCAAGTGTAGAACTAAAAATGAGTTTTGTGTTAGCCTGCTCACAGTACTGCAAGATATCACTCATATTCTTGATGTCCTGAGAATAATCATTATTAGAGGCTACCTGAGGAACCTTTGCGGCGAGGTGTACAATGAAGTCTATTCTTCCACAGTTTCTTAAACTAGCAGCTATTGATTTTTTGGTATGCCCAATACCCATAACATTTTCCCTTAACCCATTGAGCCTGCGATACAGATGGGAGCCAATAAATCCTTCATGCCCTGTTATGAGAATTTTTTTTCCCTTTCCGATCATAACTATTTCAGAAGAAGAATCTATTTAAATGCAACTTTTTTAGAAAATTTTATGAAACGAATCTGCTTTTTCACTACTCATTATGATACTGCCCGTCAGGTAATTCTTAATTTTTACGAGAAAATTTTTCCGAAGAATGTAGAAATATTTGTGATATCAATGAATCCCATTGCAGATACATTCATCTTAAAGAGAACAAACAAGATAGTCCTTACTGGAAGTAAATTCCTTGCACCCATAAAACTAAGAAGATTTCTTAAAGAAAAAAAGATAGATGTCATTATGAACTTATCCGGCAGTTCCGAGGTGGCATTGGCAACCGGTTTTGCCACATTATTTTTAAAAACAAAAAATATTTTTTGTTTTAATGGCTATCCAAAGTTTTATTTAAACTGGATTTTTCCATTCTCGCAATTTTTTACTTATCGATTTATCGCAGTAAGTAGGGAAGGGGAACGATTACTCAAAAAATATCTTTTTCCATCCCGGCATAAAACAGTTTACCTTCCCTATCCCATTAATGTTCAGTTATTCAGGCCAAAAAATAAAGAGCTGCTCAGAAAAAAATTAGGATTTAATAAAGAAGATAAAATTATTATTCACGTCGGAAGAGTGGAGTATGCGCAAGGTTCCGATTACTTGTTAAAGATTATACAAAAAAATCCCGATAAAAAGTTTATTGTTATTGGAAAGGTAAAAGATCAATATATGGAACAGAACACTTTTAAAAATGTTAGAATGATAAGCTACCTCCCTCATGAGCAGATCAGCGATTATTACGCTCTTGCTGACCTCTCTTTATTTCTCACCCGGAGAAATAGTTATCCTTTTCCGCCGCGAGAATCATTAGCATGTGGAATTCCGGTGGTTGTTTTTAATATAGGAGCATTTAACGTGATGAATACCTCGGCTGTTATCAGATCACCTTTTAATGCTCACCTTCTTAATGATAGGATACAAGATTTTTTTCGTCTGCCAAAAGATGCTATAGAAAAAATATCGCGAGAGGGCAGAGATTTTATTATGCGAGATTCTTCTGAGGAGGCGATACAAGAAAAAACCCTGCAGTATTTAGATATACATACAGATACTAAAGTACAATGTATAGCCCAGCGACATATGTCGTAGGGCTAAAATAATTTATGAAATGCGAAATAAATGTCGGCAGGACATTTATTTTCTAGACTTGTATGCGGTCTGAA
>JBDKJQ010000017.1:0-3818 GCA_039796495.1 archaeon
GTATCATAACACGTATATTTGTAATTATTAGAAATGGAAACTTTCCCGTTCACTTCAAAACAATCAGACCCAGCAATCTGATTCCTGATGAAAGGAATGACAAAACTGATGATGATGATGACGGCAACAATGCCAAGCAATACAAGCAGCACCGTCGTGATGACTTCTGACTGTGCCCGTGCATTCCAACTTAAAGATTTCTCTGCCATATCATCCTCTTTTGTATTCATTATAGTTTTTCTCTTTTTATAGTTTATCATCCACATGATATAATACATTAAATCGCAAGTCCGTTTTCCTCAGGACACTGAAACTGCTTAGTTCCCCCTTCAGCTTTTCCCAGTAAAATAGGTATTACAATCACTTCTTCATACGTGCTATAACCTTTTATTTTTGAATCAAAGCTACTGTCAAGGTTAATGCCAAAGCCGGGATTGATATTTGCCTCTTGGGTAAATGAGAGCAATTGCGATTTTCCCGTGTTCATATCAGTTAATTTTAAACTGAAACCAAATAAAGGAACATTGCCGACATTTTCAAAACCAAAACTGTTGTCTTCATTGACATTGCCGACGAGCTCAACCTCATTGCAATATTCATTGATTCGTTTCACATTTCCTCCGATATCTTTTTCAATAAGTTCACTGACAAATCCCCGTGCCCAAAAAATAATGATGAGTGCAATGACGATGACAATCATAATCAAAAGAACAGTTGATACAATCGGACTGATCGCTTTCTCGTCTTTTAAAATTCTTCCTCTTTTTCTCATAGTGTAAAATGGAAATTTTATATTAAATATCTTTCTATTGCAATTAGGTTAGTGTACAATTTATTTCCTGATCAATGACTGCATCCGGACAGACAACCATATTATTATTTACAATGATAAACGGCTGTAAGCGGATTCGTTTAATTTCGTTGAAAGGAACACTTATTGCTTCATATTCAGTCACTAAGGAGCCGCCCGGAGCAAGAGGTGTTTTGAAAAGATACGAACCGGCTTCTAATCCTTCATCTTCTTTTTTCAAAGCTTTGACCGGCGTGACCGGTGTTCGCGCTGCAGTGTCGCTGGCACTTATCAAAAAACCATTCAGAGAAAATCGTCCGTTATTTTTTAGAGTGATTTTAAATTGTCCGTTAAAACATTCATAACTAGCAATCGTCAAATACGTGCCTTCTTCACATGATGCAACCGGCTCAACATTCGCAATGAGCTTTAATGAAGAATAAATTGCAACAGCCATCATAATTCCTAAAGAGACAAGCAGTACATACGACAGCATCTCGCTGATCCCCTTTTTTTTCTTAAGTAAATTATTTCGCCTTGTCATTTTTTTCAACAAAGACCTCCCCATCGCGCTCGCTCACAACAACAAAATAGAACATCTCATTGTTCTGTAAAGTAAACGGGTAATTATTTCCTAAAAATTCCACCTCAAACGAATCTTTATTCAAAAGGTCCGATTTGGTAATATCTTTTGTTTTTGCGACAGTCTTATAGTTTTTCCACGACGAAGAACCAAGCTTTACTTCACCAGAGAGGCTCTTGTCAAACTGCAGTGCCTGCATGCTGCTTTTATTGCCATACACAAACAGAATGTTCGATCCCTCTGCTGATTTTTTCAAAAAATAATCGCCGAAATCTTCTCCTGAAAATTTTGCAAGCATCGGTTGCAGATCCTCTTTGTTGTAAATGCCGTATTCAATAAGATGATAGCTTTCTCGTTGTAAGTCAGCACTAACATCCTGTATTGACTGCAGCTCAGAGGTGATAACCACATACGTTGAAACACTTGTCAACGAAAATAAGATTAAGACAATAATAACTGCCGCAATAAGATAAAACTGTCCTCCTTTATTCATCATATATAAAATAACAAAAAAGATTATATAAAGATTCTCACTCAACGATCAGCGTTCCTTTCATGCCGTTTGCTCGATGCTGTCCAACACTGCAGTAATATTCAAAGCTTCCTTTTTTGTTTGCAACAAATACCACCGACGTTTTCCCGCCTTCATTCACTTTTTGTGTTGCAGCACCAAATTCGTCAATCTTCCAATCATGAAATCCGCCGACACTTTCAAATTCAATTTTGACCGTATCTCCTTCCTTAACCCGCAAGATAGGATTATCAACACCATCCATCATAAACTTAAAATTCTCTCCCGTAAGTACAAATATTTTGTCAGCGACTACATTGTCATTATTTTCAACAACAATAGCTTCAGAATCTCCAGACTCATGTTCTTCCATATCATCAGCAGGATCATTCATTAAAAAATAAAACCCTCCGATAACAACAATCAATATAATCACAATGCCTATCAAAATTTTGTTCATGATCAAAATAAAAAATCAGGATTTATAAAGGTTATTAAGGCCATTTTTTCAGGACAGAGAGAGGATATAAATCTATTTAAAGAAAAAAGAAGATAATACGTCATGACCCAGGAAGCTGCTTTGATTGAAAAACTCAAAGGAGGATTAGTAGAAAGAATAAATCCCAACACAAGAAATCGCTGGCTTGCTCAGCTTCAGATGTTAGGAAATATTATAAGAGATAAATCGAAGGGTATGCGCGATCAGTAGGAATTGAAACATATCTTGGTTCTGAGAATGAATTCTACAACGCTGCCGGCGCTCTCTATCCATTATTAAACCGACAGCAAAGAGATGAACTGCTCAAGGCACATTTGCAAGCATTTGAAGGAGTGTCTCACGCACATGTCCGTATAGCCCACATACCTGATATACGAGAACCTTTATTATTGGCGGATCTCATCATTGCACAACCACAGTATGGCCAAAATTTAATCAAGAAAGATACAATAGAAAAAAGAGTATTTGGAGAAGTAGAAAGAGAAATTATGACAGACAACGGATTATTTAATCCTGAAAAAAAGACTGATTTTCCTTTCAGATTCAAACTAACAAGTGATTTCGTTATTGCATATACGCTGCTGAGAAACGATACAAGTTCCTGCGGAGAGGAATATGCAAAAGCGGCACATCCTGCTTTTTTAGAAAGAGTGCTGAAAGGGATTGTTGCTCTCAGATTTGCAAGACTCGATGAAACAAAAGAAGAAAGAAGAATGAATAGATTATACGAGTTATTGCCGCAGATAGTTCACCAACGACTCAAACCATTACGAGAGGAAGCAGACTGGACATCACCCGCTCAATGGGATTCTCCAAAACAAAGATAATCAAACATTATTCACTTTTTTTCCATTTCTCATCTAAGCACCACCTATCGCTTCCCTGCAAAAAAACCGCGAGCGTCGCACAAGCGAGGCCAAAATCACGAACTCCTAAATCATTAAATCCCAAGGAGAATGCAATGCCAAACAAATGCAGTGCCAATATAAACGAAACAAATCGGGTATACAATCCAATTAACAGTAATAACCCAAAACTGAGTTCAAGCAGTGCATTGATGATGACGACCTGGTAAGCAGTAATACCAAAAAGCAACACATGAGAGGGAACAAACCCCGTCCATGCAACCGGCTCAGTTATTTGTTGATAGCCAAAATATAAAAACACAAAACTAAGCGCAATGCGCAGCAACGGTTTCGAATAGTTCTCAGGAAATTGTAAACGCATAAGATACGAAGAAAAGTTATTTTATAAATTGTTGCAAACAATAAAATTATTTCTAAAATAAAATATCCTGAGGCTCTATCTGGAGAGAAGCTCGTTAATGAAGCGTAATGGGAACCACAATAATATCTCCATATCCTTGAGAATAAGAATATCTAATGGGAATATCTTTTCTGTGTTCAAATCTGAAGTGATGATCTCCCTGTTGCAA
>JBDKJQ010000018.1:0-13792 GCA_039796495.1 archaeon
ACTTATGGAAGACCAAAAATAACAAACAAAAAATTCAACCCCCGGACGCACTTCGCTGCTCATTTTTGCAGAGTTTTTTAATAGAATAAGCAATATCACGAGGAAAAAGTTGTGGAGTTAATCCTTAGGATTAAGTAATCGTGGGGCGTAAGTCCTATTCTTCTTCGAAATCATCCCAGTCTGGATTAAAGATGCCCTCGCATTTTTCTGCAACAAATCTTTTGTTTATTCGTTCGCTGGGTATTCCTCTTTTTATTTTGTGGGCGGGAACTACTTTTCCGTTTTGTATCTGATAGTCTGGAGATAGTATTGTCCATCCTCTTCTTATAAGCGATCTATAGTTAACATTTCTATGGGATGAAACAAAAAGAGTTGCGCGCGATTTTTCCAGCCGCTCGAGCATGACGGGAACTAAGTATGTTGCAGAGGCAGTGCTTACTGAATCTAAAAATTCATCCAAAAATATAGCATCTTCTTCTCCTGCTCCTTGAATGATATTCTCTGTTGTTTTTACTTCTCCTATCAGTTTTCCGTCGTTTCCACCTCCATTATTTTGATTTCTGTAGTAAAATATTCTTCTGTAGTGTGGCAGAGTTATGCGACCTGCTGGCAAGGGAAGAGGAATTTGTCCGATGACTGATGCTAACACCAGGTTTTCTAAAAAGAAACTTTTCCCGCCGCTGTGAAGTCCTGCTATCATGAATTTTTTTTCTTTTGGTTTTGTCTTGAAATTAATTGGGATCGGATCTCTTCGTGTTCTTAGAAGATTTAATGGAAGTAGGTTTTCTATATGATAATGATCTGAAAATTGGGGATAGTGAGTCGTCAGATCTTCTTCATCCCGGATGTCTGCATGTGTTTGTAAAAATTTTCTATATGCGGCATAGAGCCGTATGGGTAATGCAAGCTGTTCAAACTCTCCTCTTAGATTGTCCTCATCAAAAGAAAATTCATCTTCAACAAATTGCTTGATTCTTCTCTTGAAACTATCGGTTCCATATCTGGTCATGGAAAGCGCGGCTTTTTTCATTTTTATTTTGATCTCATCAATCATATCTTCACCCATAATCGTCCATCTGTCTGCTTTTTCTGCCTTATACTGCAGTTTTTTACTTTCGTGCGGCATTTCTTTCATTGGGACTATTACTCCATTTTCTGTATTATAGGCAAAAACTTTTGTTTGCTGAATAGTATTTAACGCCTGAAGTGTTGCATGCAAGTCTTTATCAAACGAAGCGAGTTTTGCACGTATATTCTTTGCTTCTGGCAGGTGACCGAAATTTTGTAATACTTTGTATACGTCGTTGATGATCGTGTATACCTCTTCACAAAAATCAAAGAAGTGCTCAATTCCTCTTCCCTCTGGCTTTTGTTGAAATTCTCTCTTAAAGATATCGCTTTCTATTGTCTCATCTGTAAGTTTTTGAAAAAATCTTTGTCTTTGCACTCGGTATTCTAAAGAGAAACTGGGAGTTACTACTTTTTTCTTTTTGTCTTCTGTTTGGTACCTACTTAATAGGGCCTCTTTTCCTAATGTTTGCCTGAGCGTGTCAAAAATAGGGGAAGAGGGAAATCCTGTTAATCTTATTGATCCGGGAATGTATTCAAACAGATCTGCTAAAGAATATTTCATCCCTGTATCAGTCACAAATTGTTTAAAAGAAATTATGCTTTCGAGTATATATTTCTTGAGAGTTATTTTATCGGAAATTGAGACAAGAAATTTTCATTTTTTTATTACTGAAATTTAATCAATTATTCACGAACCTTTAAAAACAGATTATTCGTAGTTTTTTTATCGCACGGGTCGCATAATGGTAGTGCGCGGGTCTGCAGAGCCCGTTTTTCCGGGTTCGATTCCCGGCCCGTGCTTTTACATTTTCATGATTGATTCACTAATTTCTCCAACTTCAAATGCGAATTCATCAGTATCTTCGTTTACTAATCTTCCCTCAATGCCTTTTTCTTGGTCTCGATCTATGATGATAAGTTTCAATCGATACTGCCCTAATCCTATCATGTCTCCTCGGAATAATTGTGTTCTTTTCTCTATCTCTTCAAAATCTCCATTGTTTGCTTGTTGAACGAATGTTGGATGTGTGGATCTTCTTGGCTCAACAAATATCTTGCCATTATCGTTGATTAACGCTGCATGTTCTTTTGAAACTCTCCCATAGACGGTAATAAGATGCTGATACGATTTTTCATTCTCTTCTTTTTGTATATTTGTTGGAAGTTTTAGTCGTATCCCTTCTTTGGGGGGATTTCTTCCTATGATATGCGGCCTACCGTCTTTGGGAATCGTGTAGAATGCTTTTGTTCCACTGGCGTAACTGAATGGAAGGTCATACAGTACGAGTTCTTTTTGCATCTTATATAAGAAAATAAGAATATTTAATTTTTATGAAAAAACAAATCGTATATTTTTTCCTCTAAATATTTAAAAAGGATCGTTTTTTCTTGTTTGCATGATTAACACATTATCTTTTGCTGAAAGAAATACTTGTATTTGTGTTAGTATTATTTCTATTATTTAATTGCAAGTCTTCGACTTGCAGGTGTTTTATGATGTTACGATTTATTCCCTTTGCTGCTGAATATACCCATGATGGTGTTGTTGTAGAGGGAGTTTTCTTATTTTTATTCTTGACAAAAGAGAGGCTGGTTCTGATGATGCAGGCTGCTGAGTTTTTACTGGAGGAGATACCTCTGACATAAAAAGCTTAAAAAGTCGGAGATTATTAGACTAGTATGAAATCTTTTAAAGAAATAGAAGAGATTTCCAGAAAAATCTGGAAAAAAAAGGATAAAGAAATAAAAAAGGCTTTGCAGGATGATCCGAAAAAAAAGTTGTTCTCTTTCCTGGAAGGACCCCCAACGGCAAATGCTCCTCCTGCGTTGCATCATCTTGAGGTTCGGACATTTAAGGATATCATCTGCAAGTTCAAATATATGCAGGGATTTTCTGTTCCGCGAAAAGGCGGATGGGATTGCCATGGTTTGCCGGTTGAAGTCCAGATTGAAAAAAAACTTGGTCTGAACTCAAAGAAAGACATTGAAAAATATGGGACAGACAAATTCATTCAGGCATGCAGGGAAAGTGTTTTCTCCAATATTGCGGATTGGAACAAATCGACTGAAGAATTAGCATACTGGACTGACCTTGCTCACCCTTATGTGACCTTGGACAATGATTATATTGAAAGCGTGTGGTGGAGCCTGAAAGAATTGTATAATAAGAAATTTTTGTATGAAGGGCTCAAAGTTGTTCCCTTTTGCCCGCGCTGTGAAACTCCTTTGTCGAGTCATGAAGTTGCACTGGGATACAAAGATGTGACTGAAGAATCTGTGTACATTGCTTTTAAGTTAAAGAATAAACCGCGCGAGTATATTCTGGTATGGACCACCACTCCGTGGACATTGCCGGGAAATGTTGCGCTTGCAGTTGGAAAAGATATTACCTATGTAAAAGTACAACTTGCTGATGGAGATTTTATCATTGTCGGAAAAGATCGACTTTCCATATTGCGCGGTAATTATGAAATTGTAGAAGAATTCAAAGGAAAACAACTTGATGGATTGCAATATGAGCCATTGTATTCTATCAGAGAACTGCAGAACGAGCACTCGCATAGAATTGTTCTTGCGGATTTTGTGTCAGTCGAGGATGGTACTGGTATTGTACATACTGCCGGTATGTATGGAGAGGATGATTATCAATTGTGTAAGGAAAAGCATATCCCCCTTGTTCATACCGTGAATCCTGACGGGAAATTTAACAATTTAGTGCGACATTTGGAAGGAGTGTTTGTGAAAAAAGCAGAAGATGCAATAAAAAAAGAACTACAGGAAAAAAAATTGCTGTATAAACGAGAAACGATTACACACTCGTATCCTTTTTGCTGGAGATGCGATACACCGCTTTTGTATTATGCAATAACCTCGTGGTTTATCAAAGTAAGTTCTGTCCGGGAAAAAATGACTGCTCTGAATGAAAAAATTAATTGGTATCCTGCGCATATTAAAGAAGGACGATTTTCTAATTGGCTTGAAGGCGCAAAAGATTGGTCGTTGTCACGATTCAAATTTTGGGGGACTCCTCTGCCGATATGGCGTTGCGAGAACAAACATGAACTGATTGTGGGAAGTGTTGATGAACTGAAAAAAAATTCTTTAAAAAAATTTACTGACAAGGACATTGATCTGCATAAACCTTGGATCGACAGTATTATATTGAAATGCCCGTGCGGCAAAGAAATGAAACGCATTCCCGATGTCATTGACTGCTGGTATGATTCAGGCGCTGCGAGCTTTGCACAGTTTCATTATCCGTTTGAAAACAAGAAAGAATTTGAGAGACGATTTCCCTACGATTATATTGCTGAGGCAATTGACCAGACACGCGGATGGTTTTACACGTTACATGTCATTGCAACTATCCTATTTGATAAACCTGCGTACAGAAATGTGATTTGTGCCGGGCATGTTGTGGACGAGAAAGGCGAGAAAATGTCGAAGAGCAAGGGCAATATCATCAAACCAGAAGACATCATTTCAAAGACAGGCGTTGATGCGGTACGATTGCAGTTTTGTACGACCGATGCTGGAAGCCAGAAACGATTTTCTTATGAATTAATGAAAGAGGAAGTAATTCCGTTTTTGACCATCCTGCAAAATTGCCACGCATATTATCAGCAACAGCCGTCGAAAAAAATGAAACTCTCTATTGAGGATGCATGGATTCTGAGCAAATTACATTCGCTGATTGCAGGCGTGACGGACGATCTTAATCATTATCAATTGCACGAGGCATTTGGAAAACTGATGCATTTTGTCGTTCATGATTTTTCGCGCAATTATATCCGGATTGTACGAGAGCGTGACGATTGCAGAGACGTTATCGGAACTGTACTAAAAAACATTTCATTGTTACTTGCGCCGCTTGCTCCTTATCTTTCTGAATATATTTATCAGGAATTTGACAAAGAGACTGTTCATCTTTCTTCGTGGCCTGTTTCTGATAAGAAAAAGATTAATAAAAAACTTGAAGGAGATTTTGAAATGTTGTTTGCGATTATTGAGAAAGGATTGAGCGAACGAGACAAGGCAAAGATCGGACTGAAGTGGCCGCTTGCGTCTGCAACTGTTGTGAGCGAAGGTTTGGATGACGGATTAATCTCTATTGTTAAAAATCAACTCAATGTCAAGGATGTTGTATTGCAAAAAGGAAAAGAACTTTCTGTTGCTATTGATACTGCTATGACTCCTGAACTTGAGGCTGAGGGATTTGCGCGCGAGATAGCACGGAAAATTCAAGCAGCACGAAAAAAATCGGGTCTTGTGAAAACCGACAAAATAAAACTTGCGCTTGTTGTTGATAAAGATCTAGGGAAGCTTCTTGAGACGCAAAAACAATTTATCATGGAGCGGACAAACAGCAAAGAGATATTGTTTGAAAAAGCTCTGGAAAAAAATTATGCCGAGAAGATTGAGGAAGTGATCAAGGAGAAGAAAATAAAGATTTTGTTTGGGAAAGTGTAATGGTAGATACTAAAGCTTGTCTGTATACTTTTTTTCTTTGTTTTGATAAGACGTTACGGGAAAAGTTTTTAGGAAAATTTTCTATCAACAATTATGGAGAAGATGAAATTTTGGATGGATATGATTTACATGCATTTTATGAACTTACATATGCTGATGATGAATTATATGTAAAAGGAAATGTTCCTTCTCTAAAAAAAGTTGAAGCGTTTGATTTTTCTAGGCTTGTCGTTTCATTGAAAACTATCCCCCCTGATTTGAGAAGATTAGCAAGCGAACTATGTCATTCAAAAAGAGAAATTGATTCTTTATCATGTCAAGATGTAGAAACTATTATATCCTCTCATTTTGGTAAGATTCCTTTTTTAGTTCGTGATTATAATATTCCCTGTTCTTTTGACAAAGAAGGCTCGAGCCTTGAATTCTCAACCTTGCCTGACAATATAGATGAATTGCTTTCATTAATCCCGTCGATAAAACCTTAACATGTTCATCTTTTCCAAAAAAATCAGCAAAAAACTCCAACAGCTATGTCTTCTCATATATATTGGAAACGAGCTTCTTGGAAGCGCATTTTATAACATAGCTTTTTCCGACGAGAATTCTTTATAAAGAAAATTGTAGTTTAAACTACGAAAAAATGACGAAAAGATTTAAATACTCGGGCAGAATAATAACTATAAGAAAGAGGTTTTACCATGATTGTTAAGGAAGAATTTTTGAGCAGACTGCGAAAAATTTTTGACTTGAACCTTTATGAAGTCAAAGTATGGACTGCATTATTATCACGTGGTGTTTCTACTGCCGGCGAATTGAGCAATATTTCTGATGTTCCGCGATCGCGAACGTATGATATTTTAGAAACTTTGGAGAAAAAAGGTTTTATTATTATGAAATTGGGCAAGCCGATCAAGTTTGTTGCGCTCAAGCCTGAAGAAGTTATTGAGCGAGTCAAGAAAAATCTTGTTGTTGATGCGCATGAGAAGAGCAAGCGGCTTGAAAAATTAAAGGGCGAGGAAATTCTGACAGAACTGAATGTGTTGTTCAGTCAGGGAATCAAATTTGTTGAACCTTCTGATTTATCAGGGAGTGTCAAAGGAAGACAGAATGTGTACAATCATCTTGATATGATGATACGGGAAGCTGAAGAGACAGTTACTATCGTCACCACTGCATCAGGCATTAACCGAAAATTAGAGGCACTCATGCCTATGCTTGAGAAAGCGAAAAAGCGTGGCGTAAAAATCAGAATTGCTGCTCCGATTGATGATAGTAATCGAGCTGTTGCAAAAAAATTGCAGAAAGTTGCTGAAGTAAAAAGTACGGATAGTCTCCGAGCACGATTTGCGATTGTTGATTCTGATCAAATTTTATTCATGGTATTGGATGATGAGAAAGTGCATCCGAATTATGATGTTGCTATCTGGCTTTCAACCGGATTTTTGGCAAATGCCATGGAGCAATTGTTTGAAGCTGCATGGAAAGAATTTAAGAGAGTGTGATCAGTATTTTTTGATGCAATAATCTTTTTATAATACTGTTTTATAATTTTCTTATGACTTTTGCATTGTACGAAGTTTTTTACCGATCCTTTACTCAAAAGCTTGCAGGAGGCCCGAGCAAGATTGAGCAAATGATTTCTGCTGAAAAATTGCATCAGGCACGTGTGTATGCGATGGGATTGCCGACGAGAGTTAGCACTATTCATCATTTCTCTGGTGAGCGTGATGGAGTGGTTGAGAAGGAACTACTTATCCTGCATCGGAATGTGGTTATTGTTGTACCAACGGTTGATAGTCTTTTTAAAAATCCACTCGACACCTATAATCGGGAGAAATGGCCGGGAATTTCCTTTCAGTCTGAAGATTATATTTCAATGCTTTGTGTTGCTCAGGAATTTAATTTGCCATTACCCTCTGAAAGAGATTTGCGCACTGAGCGGTGATTTTCTTATTGCAATTCACCAATCATATGATGCACTATTATTTCACCTAAATATTTTTAAATAATTATTTATTGTTTGAATAATGATTGATGATTTGTTGTACAAAGATGTGCAGTTAATGATAACTTACTTACACAGTCCTGAATCTGGTCGGGAGACTGAAGTTGTCAGTGTTGAAGATCATGAGTTGTGGATGAAATCTGATAAAGCGTGGACCGGACGATATATTCTTCAGCGAGGAGTTTTAAGAGAACTGGCAGATGATGCACAAGAAGGAAGATATAGTGTTATTGAGTTAAAGTTAAACTCAGTTGATCATGCTCTTCTTCGTGAAATGCATGAGTGTAACATCAGCGTACTTGCGCTTGCTAAAGCGTTGAAGGGGGCGTATCAGAATCAAGAAGATGCGTTTGAGGTAGAATATCAGAAGATGCAAGCGGTGATGGATCAATAATTCTTTTCTCCCTTTCAAATTTTTTGATATATGTTTATTCTCCCATAATATTTAAATAATGATTTTATTTTTTAAGAGCATGGGAAAGAGAAATCGTGTTTCTTCTTTAGGTTCTTCTGAAGAGAATAACGGAAAAAATTTATCCTTATTTCGACGGACAGGAACAAATCTTGTTGAATTAATTCTTGGACTGTATGCAAAAAGTGTTAATCATGGCATTGGGGAACTCATGGCAAATTCGTGGGATGCTGACAGCGAACGAGTTACTATAGAATGTGATCCGGGTAAAGATTACTGTCACTTTATCGACGATGGATGTGGCATGAATGAGGACGATCTTCGTAATTTTTATACGTTAGGAGACAGTTCGAAAAGGAGTAGAGAAAGAAGTCCACTGAAAGGAAGAAGATTTATCGGTCAATTTGGTCTTGGCTCTATTGTGTTGCCGTATCTATGTGGTGCATATGAAATGGTTACTGAGAGAGATGGAAAGAGCATAACTGTTTCTGAAACGTTTGATGGAAATAGAGTTGATCCTCATCGTGAGATAACCGCGCAATCTTCCTCGACTGCGCGACAAAATCATGGGACAAAAATTTATATGAGTCGTTTGCGATTTCACAATGATGAAAAGTTTTCTTTAAAAAATCTAAAAAAATTTCTTCCATGGAAATTTGCAATTCTTCCTGATTTTAAAATTCAATTAAATGATGAGGAGCTTAATCCTCGCTCGGTGGATAGTGCGACAACCTTTCAGGTAGATGAAAGAGGAGAATACATGGGTCATGTAACTGGGACTATAGGGCTTGTTAGTAACAAAGTGCCGAATGTTGGCATGCATATTTATGTTAATGAGATGAGCATCGGAAATCCGGAAATGAATTTACGTCGATTGACTATGAAAGGTTCTCTGCTTACCCGTATCATTGGTCAGATTCATGCAGATGGTTTATCAGATGCGATTAGTGTTGACAAGGCAGGATTTTTGGAAAATGATCGGGGATTTGGTCAGCTGGAGGAATGTTTGCGCAAGGAGTTACTCCAAGTTGCGCGATATATTGATCAGGCATCTCCTCAACAGGCAGTTAAAAAATTGGAAGAAAGAAAAGCATATGTTGCTGATGAAGTGCGCAGACATCTTTTGAATGCAGGTATCCCTTTGTTTCAAAATGCAAACACTGTTTCCTTTGCTTCATTAGCCTCTGTTGCAACTCTCGGAACGTTTAGCGAGGCAGAAAAAAGGCTTGTATTGAATCAAAATCATCCTATGTTAGCGATGATGCCGGGACTATCCCCCAAAGAATATGGAGCTCTCGGATTAAGTGCAGCAGTCCATGTTCTTGCTCAGGCATACACTAAACCTGGACCTGATTCATTTCGGGGTTTTCATGAAATGCAAAATAAATTATGGGGCAAAATTCGATCTCAGGGGGGTGGAACATCTGTTGGAAGTGATAGTATCCATCCAAATATCTTATACTCCTCGGTAGAACTATCAAAACTTAGCTCACGAAGTAACACTACTATAAAAGATGTGTGCTATTATGGGCTTTTAGGAAACGAAGATCATACGCACATTTGTGGAAAAGATTTTTTGAGTTTTGAGTCGCAATTCAATGGATTAGTATCTCTGTATGATATTGTTGAGAAAAGAGTTACTCCTGTACAAGTTTCTTCACGCCTTTCTCATTTTCATAAGGCATTTCAGGTGTTGGAATCAGTGCGAGCACCCTTTGTCTATGAATATGTTCCTCGACGTGCACACACTAGTGCAGATGCAGTCCCTCTTTATTTTATTGAAGGAAGCTCTTCAGATGAGCTTTATGATCTTATCTGTGCAGTTGATTTAAGAGGGAAATCAGCTGCTGGAAAGCTTACTGCGGATTTTAATCGTTTTGCAAATAGATCTTATTCTCTTGAAGAATTAAATCGTAAAATGCAGAATCTTGAAATATCCGTGGTTACAGGTGCAATGAGAAGAGCAATAGAATCGACGAGTGGAGCAAGCCCTCATGGTCCAGATATGAGTAATGAATCGCTAACCATCAGCTATCGGGATTTCGCCTTTGGGTATCAATTACTTCGACAAAATGAGCACGCAATACTAAGAGCTCAAACAAATTCTTATCAGAAGAGAGTACCAACTGACTAATAGCGGTACTTAGGGTGTCTCACCAATCATATGATGCACGCCTGTTTGTGTAATTTTCACCTGCAGATTTTTTCCAAGAATATTTCCATTTGACTGAATCAGAATAATATTATAGCTCTCATCACGTGCTTCGTAGGTATTGTTTTCCATTTTTTTGTTGACGAATACTTTTATACTTTTATTTTTGTAGTTTTCTTTTTCTTCTGCTGCGGTTTGTCGATGGATTCTCATGAGGGCTGTGTTCCTTTTGTTTACAATTTCTTTTGGCAGATTTTTTAGCGTATCTGCCTGTGTTCCCTTATGTTTTGAGAATTTTGAAAGATTAAGCACTCGTGGTTTGTAGGTTTTTATGAACTGGATATTTTTTTGATGATCTTGCTCTGTTTCTGTCGGGTATCCTGTAATAATATCGGTTGCGAATGTCATGTGTGGAAATTCTTTCTTGAAGCTTTGTATTATTTTTTCTGCTTTTTCAATGGTGTAACCTCTTCGCATGTCTTTGAGAATTTTGTTTGACGCTGACTGAATCGGCAGATGAAGGAATTTATACATTTTGGGATGTTTGTATATTTCTATGAGATCGTCGAGGGGAAAATTGATTGGATTCATCATGCCGAGTCTGAGCTTGAAATTGTAGGGAAGATCGAGAATATTTTGTAGTAGGTTTGCGAGTGCGCGTTTTCCTTGGTCCATCCCGTAATTTTCATTGCCTTGACTTGTGAGCCAGATCTCTTGTGCTCCCTTTTGCAGGTCGTTTGTGATTGATTGAATGATTTTTTCCTGAGAATAGGAAAATAAATTTCCTTTTGCCAATTTTGTTTTGCAGAAGGTGCAATTAGAAAGGCAGCCTTCTGAAATCTGTGTTATTGCAATCAAGTTGTGTGAAGAAACTTTTGGTAGGTTGATTTTTTCTTCTTTTTGTTTTGAAATGTTTATCTGGATTAATGGTTCTTTGATGATATTGTTTATTTCGTGGTAGTGGTCGGTGCCAAGAATCGTTGCATTCTTGCTGAGTTTTGTGAGCTTTTCAGCGTCGGTTTGTGCCATGCAGCCAGTTATGATCAATTTTTTATTTGGGTATAATTTCTGCAGGTCCTGGATTCTTCGTTTAATTTTACTTTCAGTTTTTTCTTTGACTGCACAGGTGTTAAGGATGAGGATATCTGCTTGTTCTGGATCATCGGTGAGCTCGTTTTTTTCTTGAATGAGAAGACCTGCCATTATTTCAGAATTATTCTGATTTGCTGAGCAGCCGTATGTTTGGATGAATGCTTTTGTCATTTATAGACGGAGGGGAAGGGGTTTAAAATATTTGTTATTTGAAGATCTAAATGATATGAACTGGCATTTCAGTAATTATAGCCATGTACTCTAAACCTGGTTTTTTTAAGCATTTGTGTCTAAATTATTTTGCGAATTCTTGTAGATATGCATCAAATACATTTAATAATCTTTTCTGATCTGTTTCATCTCTTGCCTGAAGGGAAGAATATCGCACATTTATATCACTTCCTGCTCTCAACTTTGATAAATCTCCTTGGAAGATAGTTATCTTTTTATCTGCTATTCGAAGGTATTCAAGAAGTGTAGTTCTTTCTGACAAGCCTATTCTCACAAAATTAACTCCATCAATTCTGTGATCTCCCTTGAATCTTTCAATCCAATCAAAATACTCTCTTTGGGGTAATTTTTTATTCAGTAATTCTGTTGCAACAGAATGGTTAAGTGTAAGAACAAAATTGTCATATAGTGTATTTTTGTCTTTTATTAAATCGATATGATATACACTGTTTACTTCAATCATGTCTAATAGTGAAGAGCCTGAGTTTTTAATTATTATTGAGATTGATATCTAGTTCATCTCCTTCCTTCAATCCCAATTCTTTTGCTCTTCCGGCATTTAATTCTATAATATATTGTGCGTGTGCTTGATATTTTGAGCAGGGATCCTGCGTGCAAGGTTGTGCTGTTTGGATGCTTGTGATTTTATTATTCTCGTCGATGAAAATTATGTCCAAAGGAATTAACGTATTTTTCATCCAGAAACTTCTTTCCTCTTCCTGATTGAATATAAAAATCATGCCGTGGTCTTCAGGCATTGATTCTCTGAACATAAGCCCTTTTTGTTTTTCTGCTGTGGTTATGGCTGTTTCTAAAATAAATGGTTCATTGTTGATGATGATTTGTATGGTGTTTTTTTCAGGCTTGTGAAAATAAAAAAATAGTCCGAGCATAAGTAGCGATAAGATAATGATTGCGATGATGAATTTTTTCATGTTATTTCGCAATTTTCCATAACTGGTAAAACAAATTTATGAATGATGTTGCTGTGTTTTTGTCATGAATGAGGATGCAGGAAGCCGGTTCATTATAATTTAAAATCAAGACTTTGTCTTCGCCAAAAATATCGATTGCAACAGGAGTTAATCCTCCTGAAATTCTTGTTTCGGTATATTTCATCTTCTTGAATTTATCAAGATATACCCCTTTTTCTGAAAAAATGTGTTTTGCATTAATTTTCTTGTTTACTCGTCGTGTTGACCACTGTTCCCAAAACTCGTTAAATTTTTTATCTTTTCTTTCGGTAATTCCCATCGCCAAAATTTCTTTTCCTTGTTTCATTTCATCTAAAGCCTCGTCTGCTGCGGTTTTTATCCCTCGTAATCCTATATAAGTAACTGCCTTTACTGGTTCATTTTTTGACTTTCTTAATTTTTCCAATTGCGGAATTTCCTTCATAATCAGTGATTCATCAGATTCCAATTCTTCGCGCTTCATGTGAAGATATTCTAGAATCTGTAGCGGGGGCGCTGCCGTATAATGCTTGACTTTATTAATTATTGACTCGCTTACTAGTCCCTTTTTTTGAAGAGAGTCAAGAATCTCATATATCTTTCCTGAATTCAATCCAGAGCTTTTTAATATGGTGCCAGTTTTTGTTGTCCCTTCTTTTAATAGCGTTAGATATACAATGCTTTCATTTTTTGTCATTCCGATGTGCTCTAATATTTCTGTGTCCATTTTCTTTCAAAAGACTTGTGCTATTTAATTATTTCTATTACTCTACACTTAGTGGGGGATTAAATTTAAAACATCTTCTGAGATCTATTTTTTATGAAAGAAATAATAACTATTAATCAAAGAGATTTTAATTTAGAGAGGACTATCGCATGGAAGAATCGTAAAAGAAGCCAGAAAATCTTACAGGATCTTTCACAGCTGAGTCTCTATGAGAAAATTAAAGGTGGAGAAAAAGGAGATAGCATCGGATTTCATCTCAATTTAGCGTACGATATAAGCAAAATTTCTTTGCTTAATTGGCTTGCAAAATGTGAATCTGAATGCTCAAATAAAATCTTACATCCTCTTACGGATTTTCTGAATAATAATTCCTTCATGATTGGTTCAATGGTTTTATATACAATCCCCCCGAAAGAAATTGCAGAATTTGAATTTAATGGAAACCATTATATGCTCCCTACAACAGGCGACTTGTTTGGGTTTTCTTTTGAGGGCGGTTTATTGAGTAGTAATCATCGTTCACAACATTTTGTAAATAAGGATGGATCACTTGAAGTAGCCTATGGACATTACTTGCTTGGCAATGTTTGTAAATTAAGATTATCTGATAGTCAAACCCGTGCGGCGAGAGAACATTATGATACGATTAGATTAAAATATTCTCGAGAAATTGATGAAA
>JBDKJQ010000019.1:0-8964 GCA_039796495.1 archaeon
AATGCCTTCATGTCAGGATGTTTTCCGTCGTAACCATGCATCGCTTTCACTACTTTTTTATTCCAAAAATTCGGAAAAAGAAGCACACCCGTATTCGCAAGAAAAATCAATTGTCCATACCGTTCATCCCATGAGAGGATCTTCCCGAATTGTAAGGGCAATTGTTTTTTTATTTCAGCAAGTTCTTCCGCCGTTCCCCAGTAACGAGCCATATCTGAATCAATAAAACAATCATCAGTCAGAGGAACGCGTACTGTCTGAGTAACATTTATCATGCCGTGATCAGAAAAAATTAAATCAAAGTTCATCCGGGAAATTTTCTTATCAATTTTTTTTATCGCGGCCCGTACCTCACCGCTGTCAGTGCCATACTCATGTCCGAGCTGATCAAGCTCACCAAAATAAAAAAAGTCACAATTGTTGCGGGCAACATGCCTGCCAACAGCGACGTCAAACTGCCATAATCGATCCAGTGGAATATTCCCGGTTCTTAATAATTCATGTCCTTTCATCCATCGAGGAAAGTTAAACAACATATCGACAATCAGTCTACCCAGCTTCCCAAAATATTTCAAGAAAGTAAACTGTTTCAGATACTGTAATGATCCCTCATTGTTTTTATAAAAATTTGCAATCACATTCGAACTTCCTTCAAACACTGTCTGCACGCCGTTCCAATGACCGACTCCCATGTCCAGTTCACCATGCTGATAGTTCTCGCACAGCGATTGCAAAAATGGCGCATGTTGCAGATATGAAGGCTTGAACGCATCAATCATAATGACTTTGAGTCTTTTCATACCAGAAAGAAAAGAATGATGTTTATAAGATTATTCGGGAAAAGGTAACTACTTAAACAAAAAGGTATTCCTGTCTGAATGAGAGGAGAATATGTTGGTTTAATCCTGGGGCTGATCCTAGCAGGCATTGTCTATTCGTCGATCACGGTGTTGTGTGAGTTCGGGTCGTGCAAACCGTTTGCGTACATTCTTCCTGTTGTGTTCCCTATCGCAGGATTTTGTATCGGGAAAATGATGCATACAATCACAAAAAACCTTAAATATCCCGCAAACAAAAAGTAACTATGGTCGACAAGAAATATGAGAAGGAAAAAGCAAAAGAAATGTTAGTATTGATCAAAGAATATACAGAATACTCCAATAAGCAGGAAATAAATAAAAAATTAAATACAATTGCCGAGGAGTTATATTACAGAAAAAGGGAAGTCTTATCTCAGGCAATGATTGATGTAGCCCTTGCTGTTCATTCATTCACGCAAGCAGCAATGTCTGGCGGCCATTTCCAGCCGCTTGATGAATTTGTGCCTGACTTGCAGGATATAATTAAGGGCTGAAAATAAATTTATGAACTCAACAGGAAATCTTTTAAATGAAATAGCAAATATTAATACTTCTCAATTCTCACGAGTTAGAGTATATTTTGATGGAAAGGCTGGAAGTGGAACTGCCTGGGAGTACACTAATGGAGAGAATCCATTTGAAGTAGAAATTACTCCTGAACAAGCTCTTGTTTTATGCAGATTACAAGAAAAATTTTCTTTAGAAGGTTGTTTAACGGGTGAGGCAGATCCAGATGAATATGAGAAAGCAGTATTAGAAACATTACCTGATATTTTAATTAACCGTTACCCTAATAGAATTGAAGTGTCAGGTAATGCTCAATGGGCATTATATGATTTTATAAAATAACTACGTCGCCTTCCCTACACTCATCTTCGCGACAGCCATACCTGCTTTCACAAACGCATTCAACTGCTTTAAATTCCTGACTTCAAGGAACTTTTTGACAATCATGTGCGGGCGAAAATAATATTCACGATATGCAGTCTGCTGCATTTTCAGCATCAGATCAAATTTGCTCTCGCCATATTCAAACAGCGGCTCATTAAATGCATTAAAATCTTCCCACTTCTGAGAAAATACTTTTCCATCACGCGCAATTTTTTCATATAGAGGCGATCCAGGAACGGGAGTATACACCTGAAATTGTGCGATATTCAAATCTAATTCTTTTGCAAATTCAATAGTCTCGCGCATTTCCTTCGGCCCTTCTCCCTCATTGCCAAACATGAAAAATCCTTCAGTGATTAAGCCTGCCTGCTTTGCCCAATTCACTGCCTGCTTAATTTGCTCACGCGTCTCCCCCTTTCTCATCTTCTTCAAAATCTCCGGATTGCCCGATTCAATGCCAAACGCAACAAGATAAAATCCTGCCTTTTTCATATGGCGCAACATTGGCAATGAAACTCGGTCAGCGCGGATGCCGTTCCCCGTCTTCAAAATAACATCATACTTTCGCTCAATAAGCAGGTTGCAGATTTCTTTCACTCTTCCTGGCATGAATGTAAAATTATCATCAATGATATTAATTTCCTTCACACCATATTTATTAACAAGTTCACCAATTTCTGCGACAACATTTTCAGGGCTTCTGAATCGGAATTGTTTTCCCTGTGTCCGGAAATTACTGCAGAACGTGCAACTGTATGGACAGCCGCGCGAGGTCATCATCGTCGCAAAAGGATACCGTCGAACACCCGGCGTCCAATATTTGTTTAAAGGCAATAAATCGCGCGCAGGAAATGCAAGTTTGTCTAAATCCTGGATCAGCGGACGAGTCGGCGTAACTTTCACTAGACCATTTTCTTGTTCATCTCGATACGAAATTCCTAAAATATTTTTTACAGAAGTATTATCTTCTAACGCACGGGATAATTCCAGCATCGTTTCCTCTGCTTCACTAATAATACAAAAATCAAGTTCCGCACATTCTTTCAATGTTCGAATCGGCTCCATCGTCGGATGCGGGCCGCCGACAGCGATCTTTGCATGCGGCAAAACTTTTTTTGTTATCTTTGCAAGATTATACGCTTCCATAATAGTATTCGTTGTTGCAGCCATCGCAACCAGGTCAGCACCGCTCGCAGAAATTGCCGCACGTGCCTGATCATCCTGATACCGCAATGCAGCTAAATCAAGTACCTGAATTTCAACGCCGTTCGCCCGAAGATAGCCGGCAATATACGCCAAGCCAAGCGGAGGAAGAATCATCGTCGCCTCTTCAGAAACATAACTATATACTTTCAGATAATTCGGCGCAATTAATAAGACTTTCATAGGACCTTCTTTATCAGGAAAGGAATAAGAACAGGTTTATAAGTATTTTGATGGAAAAGATACCGCTTTCTCTAAATGAGCTTTCCAGCTGTTTATCAGGCTTATTTTAAAATCAGCAAGTCTTTTTTCACACTGGTCCAAGAGGATAAAATTTTCCTTGTTGACAGAATACAAAGCTTTAACTTTGCGCACATTAAGCTCTTCTCTTTCTATCTGTTTCCCGAGCGAATTAATCTTTCTTTTGATCATTTGCTTGGCTCTTTCAAATCGAATCTCAATGTCAATATTGCTCAGCTCTTTTTTTTGTTCCATCAAATAATGTATGGGGAAGGATTTATAAAATTTATTACAGATTAATTCATCATTAAATATTCCTTAAATTTCTCAGCGAGATGCGGCATCTCTTGATAAAGCCAGACATTTAATTTGATGAACTCTTCAGTTTCGTTTACAATATAATCAATTATGTTTTTGTAGTCGTGGCGAGCGTACCATTCCGGTACTTCTGCACCTTTTCCTTTCTTGCCGGTTATATCCTTAAGCGCCGAACCTTTAAACACTCCCTTATTCATTAAAATACCGATAGCCCTCAGATCAAGGAACGGCTTAGTAAGAATATCTATGGAAGGAAGCCCGTTTATTTCCGTCCTCTTCTTTAAGAAATTATGTTCAAAGCACAAATTATATCCAACGGCAACAAAGCTAAAGGAATAAGGGTCTAAAATTCTGCTCTTTAAAATAAATTCCTTCAGGATATCTTTTTCAGACGATTCCCATTCTTTAAGAATTATAAGCTCTCCGACAGCTTTTCCGCTGTATCGGTCTAGTTCCTGAAATTGAATAGTAATAATTTTGTCTGTCGCAGGATTCAGCCCGCTTGTTTCTATATCAAGATAGAATTGTCCCATGTCCTATGAAAGAGGTTAATTTAAATAAATCTTTCTACCAGCTTTGCCAGAAAAGTGACCTATCGTAAAGTAAAATAACGATGTTTTACGAATTTACTTCGTAAACCGTCAGAAATTACTAAAAAATTTCTGACTGGCACAGAAAATTCTGCAAAGAATTTTCCGCTGACTTGCAAAATAAAATGCTCGAATGGAGCGAAAGCGACATTTCGGGCAAGCCTCTTTCTACCAAAACCTTAATAAACTTTCGATATGCTCTAGCAATTATACCGTTGACAATTGTAACACATTCAAAAGTAATGATAGTATTCTACAGTTACCCGCTAGTGAACAATCATATTCATGAAAGACATCATTATTCGAGGTGCACGTGAACACAATCTGAAAAATGTAGACGTAGTCCTGCCACGTGATAAATTTATTGTAATCACCGGCTTGTCCGGTTCAGGAAAATCAACGTTAGCGTTTGACACACTCTACGCAGAAGGCCAGAGAAGATATGTCGAGTCGTTAAGTGCATATGCGCGACAATTTTTAGGAGTCATAAATAAGCCAGACGTTGATTCTATTGAAGGGCTTTCTCCCGCAATTTCAATCGAGCAAAAGACAACGTCGAATAATCCACGAAGCACGGTCGGTACTGTCACCGAAATCTACGATTATCTCCGTTTATTATTTGCGCGTGTCGGCATACCGCATTGTCCAGAACACAAGATAAGAATCGAGGCGCAGTCCGCAGAACAAATCGTGCAGCGTATCGCTAAAGACTTGAGTGGAGAGATTACTGTTCTTGCACCGATCATTCGCCAAAAAAAAGGAAATCACGAATCAGTGTTTAACGATGTGAAAAAAGAAGGATATAATCGTGTTCGCGTGAACGGAGAAATCCATCGTATTGATGATAAAATAACGCTCGAACGTTATAAAAAACATGATATCGATATTGTGATTGATCGCGTGTCAGTGAACGACACAACACGGCTCACTGAAAGCATTGAGCAGGCGCTGAAAAAAACTGATGGGCTGATCATCATCGAACACGCAGGCAAAGAGTATACCTATTCTTCGTCACATGCCTGTCCTGTGTGCGGTATGTCCTTTGAAGAATTGCAGCCGCGCATGTTTTCATTTAACAGTCCGTTTGGCGCGTGTGAAGAATGCAAAGGTCTCGGCGTCAAAATAGAATTTGACCCAGAACTCATTATACCGGACAAATCAAAAAGCATTATGGATGGTGCAATCGCAATCTACGGAAAAATGGATCTCTCCTGGCGCGGCCAGCAGTTGCAGGTCGTCGGAAAAAAATATAAATTTGATTTGTTCACACCAATTGAAAAATTTTCAAAAGAACAACTCCAAGTCTTATTATATGGTGCGCCACAAACACCCTTGCGCGGCTTCTGGTCAACAGGCGCATCAATGAATTTTGAAGGAGGCTGGGAAGGAATTATTCCGCAGTCAGATCGACTCTACAAAAAAACAGAATCTGACTGGAGAAAACAGGAATTTGAAAAATTTATGCGCGCCTCTCCCTGCACGAGCTGTAATGGAAAAAGACTCAAAGAAAAAGTATTGGCAGTCACCATTCAGGATAAATCCATCATCGAACTTACTGACCTGTCAGTCACTGACTGTCTTGCATTTTTTGAAAAAATTTCCTTAACAAAAAAAGAAATGGAAATTGCCCGTCTGATACTCAAAGAGATTATCTCGCGTCTGAGATTCTTAACTGATGTAGGATTGGGCTATTTGACGCTCTCCCGTCACGCAGGAAGTTTGTCCGGAGGTGAAGCACAGCGAATTCGTCTTGCAACTCAGATTGGATCAAATTTAATGGGCGTGCTTTATATTCTTGACGAACCCTCCATTGGATTGCACCAACGTGACAATATGAAATTGATTGAAACACTCCATACCTTAAGAGATTTAGGAAATACACTTGTCGTCGTCGAGCATGATGAAGATACCATTCGAAGAGCGGATTACGTCATTGACATGGGGCCTGGTGCAGGAATTCATGGCGGAAAAATTATTGCAACCGGCAAGCCGCAAGAAATCATAAAAAATCCCGACTCTCTCACCGGAAAATATCTTTCAGGAAAACTGTCGATCCCACTTCCTCGTACAAGAAGAAAACCGCAGGGAGAAATTATCTTTCGTGCCTGTTCAGAGAACAACCTCAAAAATATCGACGTGAAAATCCCTGCAAAAACGCTCACCTGTCTCACCGGTGTATCCGGATCAGGAAAGTCAACGCTGCTTGAGGAAATTATCTATAAAGGATTAATGAAAAAGATCAATCAGAGCACACTCGTTCCAGGAAAGCATGCAAAAATAGAAATCAATGCAGACATCGATAAGGTTATAGTCATCGATCAAAGCCCTATTGGAAGAACGCCACGGAGCAATCCTGCAACCTACATCAAAGTGTTTGATGAAATCAGGATATTGTTTTCCGACACAAAAGAAGCACGGTTGCGCGGATATGGCCCGGGCAGATTTTCATTTAATGTAGAGGGAGGTCGATGCGAAAAATGCCAGGGCGACGGCACCATAAAAATAGAAATGAATTTTCTTCCAGACGTATATGTAGAATGCGAAGAATGTAAAGGAAAACGCTACAACGCAGAGACGTTAAAAGTAACGTACAAAGACAAATCAATTGCAGACGTTCTCCAGATGAGCGTTGAAGAAGCCCTTAACCTTTTTGAGGCAGTGCCCTCTATTAATCGAAAACTTGCAACTCTTGTTGATGTCGGCTTAGGATATATCAAAGTCGGACAAAGCGCAACAACCTTATCTGGGGGCGAAGCACAACGAGTAAAATTAACCCGCGAACTTGCAAAACGCGGCACAGGCAAAACATTGTATCTGCTTGACGAGCCAACAACCGGATTGCATTTTCACGACGTAAGAAAATTATTGGAAGTATTACAAGGCCTGATTGATAAAGGGAACACTATGGTCATCATTGAACATAACCTTGAAGTCATTAAGTGCGCAGATCATATTATCGATCTCGGCCCAGAAGGAGGCAATAAAGGAGGAGAAATTGTTGCAGTTGGAACACCAGAAGAAATTATAAAAAACAAAAAAAGTCATACAGCACAGTTTCTCGCGCCGCTCATTAAAAAATAATTCCATTCATAATGGCTCATCTATCAGACATTGCATTTCTTGCAACAGCGCCGGGATGCTATTTATTCAGAGACAAAGCAGGAAATGTTATCTACATCGGAAAAGCGAAAAATATCCGTAAACGAGTTTCCCAATACTTTCAGAAAAAAGATCACGATCCAAAAACAAAAGTACTTGTTTCTCAGATAGATACAATAGATTATATCGTCACGACAACAGAAGTTGAGGCATTATTGCTCGAAAATAATCTCATCAAAAAATATTATCCAAAATATAATCTTGATCTGAAAGATTCACGTCGCTACGCCTATATTCTCCTCCATAATGATGAAATCCCCTGGATTGAAGTCGCCAGAACACGAGAAGAAAAAGGGGAATACTACGGTCCGTTTGTGTCAGGCGCCATACGCAAAATAATCCTTGATGTCATCACCAGAAATTTTAGAATTCTCACAAGAAAACCTTCTCCCAGACTAAAAAAACTGATTAATACAAAAGAATACAGCGAGCGCATGCAGCAGGCAAAAAAGATTTTGAAGGGAGATGCAGAAGAACTTATTGCAGAGCTGCAAAAGAAAATGAAATCATCATCGGAAAAAACGTATTATGAGCATGCCCTAACAATCAGAAATCAGATTGAAGCGTTACAGCAATTAACCGAGAAACAGCGCATGGAAATGACACGTAAAGTTGATGCGCATATTATTAATTACAGCGTTGCCGGCGATCAAATGTATCTATTGTTATTTTCTATCCGGAATGGAGTACTTGAAGAAAAACAGGCATATAATTTTCCCTACTATGAAGAATGTTTCGAGGATTTTTTATTGCAGTATTACGACACTGCGCCAGTCCCTCAAGAGGTGATAGTGCCGCATGCAGTCGATAGCGCCCTTGAAGAATATCTGGCAATGAAAGGAAAAAGAAAAGTTTCAATCATGGTGCCGACAAAAGGAGACAAAAAAGAACTGCTTGATTTGGTTGCTTACAATATCACAACAACTTTTTTTACCGGCAGTAATCATAGTAAAGCACTGCAGGAAATACTAGTGCTGGAAAAAATGCCGCGCCACATAGAGTGTTTTGACATCTCTCATCTGGGAGGAACAAACACCGTGGCATCAATGGTAACATTTCGCGACGGCTTGCCGGATAAAAATGTATACCGTAAATTTAAAATACACACGGCACTGGAATCAGATGATTATGGTGCGATGAAAGAAGTAATATACCGTCGCTATGCAAAAAGTTTGAGCCGCAGCATGAAAAATCCGGATCTTATTGTTGTCGACGGAGGAAAAGGACAGTTGCAGGTGGCACTTACAACTTTGCGCGAATTAAAACTATCCATTCCCATCGTTGCACTTGCAAAAAAATATGAAGAAATATATATTCCCAATAAAAAAACTCCTCTTATCATTGACCGCAAAAATAAAGGGCTGCAACTGCTGCAGGCAATGCGTGATGAAGCCCATCGTTTTGCAATCAGTTACCAACGCCACTTAAGAAAAAAAGAGATAAAAAATTAATTTCTTTTTAAAATAGTGAACAAAAACGAGAGGGCCAGTAAAAGAAAGAAATATTAAGTTAAAAATTATTCATTTTCTATGAAAAAATCAACAGAGTTATCTATCATATTGTTAATCACATTTTTTATAACACTAACGGGGGTAATCCTTAGTGTACTTTTAGCTCCTATTGTAAATTCTTATTTTGAACAAAAAAATCATCCTCATTTAATCATAGAAATTGGCGAATATGATAAAGAAAATTTTACGTTT
>JBDKJQ010000020.1:0-8155 GCA_039796495.1 archaeon
GATGTAAACACGATAAATCTTACAAATTCGAAGTTTTATATCAGTCAAGCCACAAGAGTGTTAAAAGATCACAAAAGAGCTTTGTTAAAATCTGTTGCAATAACAGGTATAACATTCTTTACACACGATGGAATGCATACTGTACTTCAATATTTAGGAATCCCCATTCAAAATTTTGCTTCCAAACCGTTTTTTTCTTTGCTTAAGCAACCAGTAGAATTGATTAAGGTAATAAGTCATTACAGCTCAAGCCCAGCTGCGTTCATTATCTTAATGCGTTTAGTTTGGGTGCTAGTAACATTTTTATTTTTAATAGGCGGTGTATCGCTTATTAGAAATAAAAATACTAGAGGTCAGACAATAATCGTTGTAATAATCATACTTTATTTTACTTTGACTACGGCTATCAATGGACTTGGTGTCAATGCTCGCTTTAGAGTACCGGTTAATGCATTAATCTTGAGCTTTGCTGTGCAAGGCTTATATGTTATAAAGAAGGTTCTATCTAAACATATACCAGGTCATGAAACTCTCAATAATAGTTCCGTGCTATAACGAGAAGCACACAATTCGCAAAATCCTAGAAAAAGTTCTTGCGGTTGATTTGTCGTTTTTCGGAAGAGTATGGGAAAAAGAAATTATCATTGTTGATGATGGTTCCATCGATGGAACAACGGATATCTTAAACGATTATGGTGCCGTTGCAAAAATAATCAGTCTGGAAAAAAATGGAGGCAAAGGAACTGCGGTAAAGCGTGGTCTGGAAGAAGCAACAGGCGATTATGTAATCATTCAAGACGCAGATCTAGAATATGACCCGAAAGAGATTCAAAATTTGCTGAAAGTTGTGAACGGAAAAAATACACTCGTATATGGTTCCCGCAATATTCACCATATTAAAAGGCAGAATTTTTGGATACAACGAATCGGCGTCTGGTTCATTACCAAACTTATTAATATCTTATATGGTGCAAATTTGACCGACGTCTGGACATGTTACAAACTTTTTCCATTGGATATCAAGGACCTATTTGTTGCAGGAAAATTTGAGGCAGAGCTAGTTTTTACAGTACAGGTTTTGCGCAAGGGTTACAAAATAGTTGAAGTGCCAATTTCTCACACCCCTCGTGATGCTGCTCATGGCAAAAAAATCCGCAATATTGATGGCTTAAAGGCCATTTTATTGATTCTGAGCGACAGATTGTTACATCTTGCAAAGGAAAGGAAAAAAACGGTCAGGAATACTTTCCAGCTTATTGTCGATCCTATTCACCATGAAAACCTTGTCGCCCAAAACAGCAATTTGGTTTCTGTAGATGGAACTTTGTACCATATTGATCCGGAAGGGCGTCCTCGTCTCATAAAAACCAACATATTTGAAGGTAATAAAGAGGAACATGAATCAGGCATAAACTGGCTGAAATCTTTTCTTAAGCAGTTTCCCAAGCTTTATTATTCCATTTGGCATGTTTTCTGTCCGGTTATGATGCTCGTGAATGGTCCACGCATGATTCTTAAATATGTAAAATCAGGCGGTACTTTTATAGATATAGGTTCTGGTCCGGAGAGGCTTAGTAGAGAATTTATTAATGTCGATGTTTTTCCTTTTCCAGAAGTTGACATCGTGGCCGATGCCGCATCCCTACCTTTTAGAGACAATTCTGTAGATGCCGCAGTGAGCGAATCTCTTTTCGAGCACGTTCCTGATGCCTCTAAAGTTGCGAGAGAAATGGTGCGTATTGTGAAACCTGATGGCATTATTTATGTAAGTGCTCCGTTTATGCATCCGTATCATGCTTCACCCGATGATTTTAATAGATGGACAATCAGCGGCTTAACACATATGTTTCCCGAGCTTGAAATCATAAAAGTTGGTGTCCGTTCAGGTCCATGGTCGGCACTTCTACTATTTATGGCCTATTGGCTTGGTGTCGTATTCTCTTTTGGTGCAAAAAAAGTTGCGCCCTTTTTTGCTCACATTTTCATGCTCATTCTTGGTCCATTCAAATATCTGGATTATTTTTTCATGAAAATACCGGGTTCAGAGGCCGTGGCGACTCATTTGTATATCCTGGGGAGGAAAAGGTAGTGTATAATGATAAAGCCGATGCATTCAAAGTTTAAAGGCAAAACACTTAAAAAGAAAATAGTTGCCGTCTCCGGTGGTTTTGACCCTGTCCATATTGGTCATGTGCGTATGTTTCAAGCTGCCAAGAAATTGGGTGATCATCTGGTGGTTATACTCAATAACGACAATTGGTTGAAAAAGAAAAAAGGATACGCATTTATGCCAGAACATGAACGTGCGGAGATCATCAGTGGATTTAGTGATGTTGACGAGGTGGTGCTCACTTTTCATGGGGAAGACACAGTAGATATGAGCGTGTGCAGAGAGTTGCGCGTCATCCAGCCGCATATATTCGCAAACGGGGGTGATCGTGTGCATGATAATATTCCGGAAGTTTCTGTATGCAAAGAAATTGGTGCAGAGATGGTTTTTAATGTTGGTCATGGCGGCAAAGTTCAGTCTAGCTCTTGGTTGGTCGACAAACTCAGTGACTCTAAGAAAGGCAATAAGAAGATATGAAGTACACCCTCACTCCCGAAGGCAGGGAATATTCGCCAACATTCAAGAAAAATATTCGCAGGTACATTAACTTTTACAATTTTCTGGTCAGAAAGATTTTTTTTTGGAGATTCCCGAAGAATCTTTCAGTAACGAAGTCAGGATTGCTTGAATTGGATGAAATTAGGGCGCATGCGATGATTGATACTGACATAAGCGATCACCTCGAAACCCTTTTTGTAAGATCTATGGCTATAAAGCCAAAACTTATTGTTGAGCTTGGTGTGAGGACAGGGCAAAGCACTTTTGTATTTGAAAGAGTTGCAAAGATATGTAAAGCATTTCTTTTGAGTGTGGATATTGCTCCTCAGCAAAGGAAGACCTTATGGTCAAGATCAGAATTCGTACAGGAGGATGATTTGTTGGTTGCCGATGAATTTAGAAGTTTGTGCATCCGCAATAATCTAACACCCGAAATTGATGTGCTATTTATTGATACCAGCCATGAGTACCATCATACCAAAAAGGAAATTGCCAAATGGTTCCCGTTTTTATCTAAACGTGCAGTTGTGTTTTTCCATGATGCCAACGTAAAACTTCTTTACAGACATAAAACTGGTACTATAGGAAAAGCATACAATGATGATAGGGATGTTATGAGAGCTATAGAGGAATACGTTGGAGTTTCATTGGACGAGAAGAGAGATTTTGTCAGGAACTGCGGGTCTTGGCATATCGATCATAAGGCCATATGCAATGGTATGACCTTGCTAAAGCATTTATAAGATTTAGTCAGGGAAATATTTATCATGTCAGAAACAACATATAAAATTATTGTCCCTTCCGAATCCATAAAATACATACTTTTTCAGCGAACTCAGTATCTATTTTTTCGCAGGAGCAAAATAATGCAGTTTTTAAAAAAACTTCTTCCAAAAAGTCTGGCATATGGATTAGAATCTTTCTTTTCACATTTCAGTAGTGTAATAGCTTTGGAATCTTTTTTCAGGGGGAAAACAGTTGCGCAACTGTTCAGTGAAGAAATGAATAAAGAATATCAGGGAATGAAAGCTTTACTCCCCCAGAATGCCAGCGCTATCCTAGATGTAGGATGCGGAGTTGCGGGGATTGATGTGTTACTTTACAAACATTACTCCAACTCCAAACCGAAGATTTACCTTCTCGATAAGACGGAAATACCCAAAAAGGTCTATTATAGTTATACAGAAAAAGGTTGTTATTATAACTCTTTAGTTACGTCAAAGAATATTTTAGAGATGAATGGTGTGCCCGCCGCACAAATATTTTTGCAAGAAGCGCAAGACAACAAAATTACATTTGATGCGAAATTTGATCTTGCAGTCTCTCTTATTTCTTGGGGATTTCATTATCCTCTCTCGACTTATCTGGATGAAGTGTATGAGAAAATGTCGCTTGGAGGAGTGCTCGTGATCGACCTAAGAAAAATTCCTAACGCCGATCCAGTTACTAAACTGAGAAATAAATTTGGGGAAGTGAAAATAATAACTGAATCTGAAAAGCATACGAGAGTCGTTGCTACAAAACATTTCTAGTACTTGTTTCCAGATCAGCAAACTTAGAAGTGTGCAAGCTTACAATACTTGTTTTCAAAAAATTCTTTTCTGCCTTTGTAGTATTCCCAGTCCATAGATTCTTTTTTCATAACAATATGTGGAATATCTCCATACCACGATGCAAAAGCTCCAAAACTTGAGTCAGAACCAATTATCGTGTCAGTTTTGGAAAGCATAAATAAATCGATCACAGCGTTTTCTTTCGACACATAAATATTGATACCTTGAAAAACAGATTGATCTATCGGCCCATCTGATGTGATCAGGAATAAAGTTCTTCTAATATCACTATAGAATTGATCTTCGTATTCTCTTAGAATACCCCTAACTCTATCTTGGCTAATAAAATAAGCACCATTTTTGAAGACTTTATAATCATGTTGACGAATATGCACACCAACAATTCGATCATATTGCTGTCGAAAAGGTTGAATGATTGCATGTACTCTCGCTAGTATTTTTTCATTTGCTGAAAAGGCATTCACTATTTCTTTTCTGAATTTTTTTATGCCGACTGGATTTCTGAAGAGCCAGCCTGTGAAGTAAAGTTTTTTTTTATTTTCTAGATGAATAGAGCTAGATGTTGGAGGCAGGTAGGTAACAATGTTTTCCTGATTTTCCGAAGAGACAACACAATTACTTCTGAGAAGTTGGATGACCTCTGAATATAGTGAATAAATAAATCTCCAAAATCTACTCCTCGGACTGGATCGCCTGCCTGAAAAATTCTTGAACCAAAATGATAAAAATTTTGTCAGTATCCGTTCGTTTTTGATGGGTGAAAAATATGAATGGTATTCGAAAAATGAAGGATTGCTTACTCTATCACCGTTTTCCAAGCTATAGGCGTAAATGCTTATGTAATTCCAGAGCTGATTTGCCAGCTCCCCGCCCCCATGTTTTAGAATAGTAATTTTTTTCATTTTGTAAAGTGATAAAGGCCAGTGCCGAAGCCTCTTTCAGGAGAATAGGAGGGGAGTAGCTCTCTTCCGTATATATATTGTTCCTCTTTGAGTTTCAAATTCTGAAACATTTTAAGTACATAATCTCTGGTAAAGGCGCGATGTGCGTTGAAGTATATCTTGTTGCACGAGTCTATCGGAACTGAGATGTACAGATTTCCGCCGCTGGCAAGAACTCTGGCTAGCTCATCCGCTGCTTTTTCGGTGCCAAACTGATCAAGCTTGTCACCATATCTACCAAGGCCGATGTGCTCAATGACACATATTGAACTCAATGAAGAAATTGAATTTTTTTTAAATGAAAGTTTTGTGATATCGCCCTTTTTACATGAAAGCCCTGACAGTATGATCGGAAGCTCGCGAATATCTATCATTGTTGTGGGAGTAAATTGAGAAATTATTCCCACCATGAAAGATTGAGAACCTACGTCAAAATGCTCGCTCGGCTTATTTTCGAAGATTTTTCGAGCACACCAGGTTCCTTGAAAGAAATATACCGGATCTATTTTGTGGCTGGCGGTTTTGTCATAGATGCGCGGATAGATATCGTAGCTATCCACATTGTAACTATAATTTCTGGCAAGTTTTTTGAATTTCAAATAATTATGAAAAAATGAAAAGAGAGATTTTACTCTGTTGGTCAGGCCATATGATGGTCTGAAAGTTCTCCATATAATAACAAGATACTTTATAAGGGATATTTTTCTTAGGTATTCTCGCATTTAATTTGTTATAATCTGATGTAGTGGTAAAATTCTTAGCGTCTGAGCTTTACGTACCCCTCTTCCTTCGGGGTATTCCATTCTCCAGATTCTGCGGTGAATTTTACTGAAACTGCTTTGCAGATAAATATCGAATTGAAAGATGTGATAGAACGCTCCATGACTTCGAATCCAACACAACCAAGCATTGACTCGATGCAACTGGGACTCATTCCCCAAAACCAGTTTCCATAGCCATTTTCTGGCTCATATGGACCAGTAATAGCTTTCTGGCTTCCAATGCCTCTGTCCCAGATCTTTCTCTGGTTTTTATTCAGAAAAGGGTAGAATACAGCTGTATTTTTGAAACCAGGCATTTCTGGCACAGAAGCAGTATTGAGGATTAGAGTTTCCCTAGTAATGGTTCGTAAGCTGGCGAGGAGATGTACTGGATCAGGCGTATGATACAGAACTCCAGAGCACAATACTACATCACACAGGCCAATTTTTTGTGATGTTTCCAAAAGATTAATGTCACCTTGAAAAAACTGTACTTTGGAATTCCTTCGTGCCTGTTCATCCAAGAATTCCTTATTTGCAGGATAGACATCTACTGCAATAATTTTTGTTGCTCCCGATTCCTCAGCAATGAACGAGTTTAGGCCATTTATACCCCATAAGGCACCAATGTCTGCAAATGATTTGTTAGGCGCATATTTTCGTACTAGTTCAATATTACTGATCTGTTCATTGCACCCCAAAGTTTTTCTGGTTTTGCGAACCAGTCTTTTGATCAATCGGCTATTTTGCGCAAGTATGCGGATTTTATGAAACATGGTTGTTGAGTTCAGCTAAACGTTTTTAGGTCTTTACCATATTAGCTTATATTGGTTATTTATTCCAGATAAATTCTGGTTTTCTCTGAGTATTTTTTATGCGCATCCAGTTTTCTGATATTTCTACAAGCTTCGGCCACTGTTTTTCAAATGGGATGGCAGCCAAGTCATTTTTCAATGAGCCTGTTCTACTTGTCATGTCATGTAATTTGTTGGCAATAATTTTTAGTTTTTGAATAATTAATGGTTCAGGATTTTTATTCAAGTAGAATTTGCTCAACCTCTCAGTGAGTTTCTTTGTCCTTTTCATGAAGACCATACTGACGCTCTGCGGATTGCTGATATTGACGTATGAGTAGCCTGTGCACCAGGCCATCTTGACTCGTCCAGCGCTTGTACGCAGTGAGAACTCAATATCCGGTCCTGGAAACAGGGGGTTCCAAAAGCCCACAACTGGCAAGGAGGATTTTCGGAACATTACTCCCAGATCACAATAAAAGAAAGGTCTGTGGTTGGCTTGCCATTTTTTGTAAAAATTAACATATTCAAGAGCGCGAACTATTTGAAGAGGATCTTGTTCTACGAGCGACCTAGAAGGATCGTTCAAAGAACCGCCCTCCGTGTTGACAAGGTCAATGTCTGGATGCTCAAGCATAAACTTTTTGCAGGTTTGTATGGCAGAGTAATCAAAAGCATCGTCATCACTAAGATATTTGATCAGGCTACCGCGCGCTTTTAGAACTAGTTTATTTAGTGCATGAGCCAGGCCATAATCAGGTTCTGAGATGAAGTAATCAATTTGTTTTCTCGATAATATTTCAGATAGGAACTCTTTCGTTCCATCACTTGACGCTCCATCTGCAACTAGGATCTCCTCGTCAGGTTTTTTGTTGGTTATCAATTTTTCGAGACCATTTTTCAAATAAGGCAGTTTGTTCTTGGTCGCAATGATGTATGAGACTGTAATATTGTCTGACATAATATTATGAAAGGAATTCAACTTTTTTGTCCCGATTCTTTTCAACTAGCCATCTCTCCGCCTCATCATATAGATCTTTCCATGATGTAGAAATATTATGCTGAGCCTGGTCTTTATTGAATATTCTTAGAGTAATGATATTCCGAATAAATTTTTTAGTTTTGGCGATTACGACATTAGGTGAATCTTCGTTCAAATAAAATTTTCTCAATCGTAACGTTTCCTCACGCATTCTTTTCATATTATTCATAGTGACACCCTCCGGAGTCCTGATAAAAACAAAAGAAGGATTTAGGCACCAAGCGAGCCTGGCTTTGCCAGCGGTGACTCGAAAAGTGTATTCTGCGTCTGCATTCTTGAATGATATATCCCAAAAACCAAGTAGAGGTAGGGAAGACCTCCTGAACATGATGCCAAGAACTGCGAATTCAAAAGGGGTATGATTTTTTTTCCATGTACGATAATTGTTGGCATATCCAGCCACTTGGAGCAGGGTAAGTTTATCGGCAGTAAGGT
>JBDKJQ010000021.1:0-5996 GCA_039796495.1 archaeon
CTGGAAAGTTTCCCTCTCGGCACGGGAAAATACAGCTTTACCGAGCCTGCAGTCGGGGTTCCCTATTTCTGCCAGTCTCTTAAAAGAGTATTTGCAACACAGATTGGGGCGCATGTAGCAGGCCCCTGGATTGATGAGAAAAATATGGTATGGTATCCAGAGTTAAGAGCTGTCGTTGACGGTGAGAATTGGTGGCCCAATGCGTATGCTAATTTTATTGAAGAGGGCAATATAAGAAGAATAGAAATAAACAATCTTCCTGTTGATATTCCCACCGGAAACTTTCCAGTGTCAAAAGATGACGATGCTTATAACTACGATAGAAATCCTAATCATGTTGGGGAAAAATCTATCGTGTGGGAGATTCCAAGATATCCCGAGATAGCAGAGACGCCATCATGTGTTCCATTGCAGACTATGGGATATGCGCTTGATGGTATTCCATTATTTTCTGCCGCTGATGGACAGGGAAGAGATCCTGCATACGAAGTTTCTGATACATGTCAGGGGCATCCAGGACCTATTGATGTTTACCACTATCATATTGTTGCAGGTAACGATTGTATGGGGTTAGAAGAAAATCCCTCTGCCCAAGAACCTATGTTAATTGGATATGCGCTTGATGGATTTGGCATATACGGCCAGTATGAAAATGGCCAAGAACTTTTTACTGATGATCTTGATGAATGCCATGGACACGTAGGCAAAGTTTCCTTTGATGGGGAAGAGAAAGAAATGTATCACTACCATGTAACCAGAGATTATCCGTATACCATTTCTTGTTTTAAGGGAACTTTAATTGATTCTGCAACAAATCGCAAAGCGAGAGATATGCTTAATATGCCTCCCCTTGGCGAATAATTTGGGATGATCTTTCGGAATACGTACCAATCACACAAATCTTAATAAACTCTTTTTTTCTTTACCCAATATGGAAAAAGACATCGGTAAAATAAAGAAGAATGATATTACGGATATCGTCGTAAGAATTGATGATTTTGGTGGCAGAATCGGCCTCACTATCAGAGAATTCACGCATTCTGATCGTTACACAGGGTTTACGAAATCAGGGACGAGAATTTCTGCTGAATCATTTAAGGAGTTCAAAGAATTAATCAACAGTGTTGATGAAAAAATGTTTGAGAATGCTGGTGGAGAAGCTTCAGCAACACCTACTAAAAGTTCTGAGAAAAAACCTGCTGATAAAAATCAAAAGACACTTGCGCCTGAAGAAGAAATAAAAGAAGAGTTTTATTGATAGTAATGGAAGATTCTATAGAAATTTATCGATCAAAAAAAGATTTGGGACAAATGATTGCGGACATTGATCCTGGATTGAAAAAGACTTGCTATCAACCTAATAAAAACAGCCATCATTTTAAATGGACAACAAAAGTATTTCGCGATGAAACTGGAGCTTTGGTTTTTAACTCGTTACCATATCTTATGCCTCAGATTGAAAGTGGTATTGTGCTGGGATATTTTCAGCATTCAGCACATGAAATTGGCATGGATATCACGCGACCTGAAGCTGAATACAAGCATACATTAAAGCATGAGCAAGGGCATGTATATGATGGTGATGAATATCTTGCAGACTCACACGCTGAGGGAAATTATCGATTAGCCGCCTAACATATCTCTTAACTTTTTCTCTGGCTTTCTTGCTTTCACAATTGCAGATGAAACTGCAACACCTGCAGCACCTAATTGTAGTGCAGTTTCAATATCTTCATGAGAATGGATGCCGGCACCGACGAGAAATGGCATTCTTACTTTTTCTGAAAACTTTTTTATCTTTGATGGCTCTGCGTGACTGACTGATATTTTCCCTGCAACCAATTCAGGCGGCTCGTAGATCAAGTAAGTTGGTTTACATTTTGCAACCTTTTTTGCCTCTGCAAGGTTTTTCACAAATACTGCAGTTTTCAAGTGAATGTTCTTACATCTTGCAATAGTCTGCTTTAAGATGTTAAATGGAATCGGATGTTCTGAATGATTTAAGAAAGTTCCCCCTGCGCCGTCAATCTTTATTGCCTCAGGAAGGATAAATCCGGTGTTTCTTCCCACCATAAAATAATCTGCGTGTTCTGAGAATATCTCAAGGTTTGTTTTTTGTTTTAATTCATAGATATCTGTCGGTTGGACTCCCAGGATAATCTTGTAATCAAATTTTTTTGAGGATTTTTCAATCGCTCGGGCAAGTTTCAGAACATCTTTTCCCTGCTTGTAAGTTTTGAAATTGATGATAACAATCGGTTTTCTTGAAAATAATCTTTTGAGGAGTTTCATATTTACTTCACCACATTTTCACACGGTTTATTGTTCATAAAGCAATTAATATTTTCTATTGTTGTATCAAGAATTCTCTGCAAGGCTTCCTGGCTGTTGAATGCGTTATGGGGAGTAATAATAACATTCGGCAGTTTTGTTAGCTTTTTTAGAATTTCTTTATGCTTGTTTTTTATGCTGAATTCTTCTTCCAGAACGTCGAGGCCTGCGCCTGCGATTTTTTTATTTTTGATTGCTTTAATGAGCGCGGATGTTTCAACCAATCCTCCGCGTGCGGTGTTAATCACAATGGCATTTCTTTTCAACAGCGAAATATTTTTTTTGTTAATAAGGTGATGATCTTCACTTGTGAGATTGCAATGAAGCGTTATAATATCTGAACTCTTTAAAAGTTCATTAAGAGAAATATACTTGACAGCATGTTCCTCTGCGAATTTTTCATCCTGAAAGACATCAAACGCTCGCACGTTCATCTCGAATGACTTTGCTATCTGTGTGACTTTTTTTCCGATTCTTCCTAAACCAATAATGCCGATTGTTTTTCCTTTCAGGTCAAAACCGGTGAGTCCTTCACAGGAAAATATTCCTCTTTTTGTTTTCTCGTGGGAAGAGATAATCTTTCTTGATAGTGCCAGCATCAATGCGAATGTGTGTTCAGCGACGGTATTATCGCCGTAATGCGGCACGTTAAAGACGAAGATGTTTCTTTTTCTGCATTCTTCAATATCAATATGATCAAATCCTGTTGAACGTGTGAAGATTGCCTTCAGATTCGGTAATTTTTTGAGGACCTCTTTTGTTATTAATGAGTACACAAAGATGCTGAGAATTTCAGTGTCTTTTATTTTATTCAGTGATGCTTTATTTATTGTGTGGTTGAAAAAAGTAATCCGGTTATTTTTCAGTTTATTCCCAAGATATTCTTTTTCCCAAGCTTCCGTTTCAAAAAAGGCAAGGTTCATTTCATCTTCTCCAGATTATTTTTTTAATTTTCTTTGTCAGCTCTAGAGGATTTTTTGACTGCCAGACGTTTCTGCCAACGGCAAGGCCGGTGCAACCTGCCTGCATGATTTCTTTTACTTGTTTTAAAAAATCTTTTTCTGATTGTTTTATGCCCCCGGCAACCACCACTTTGGTCCTGCCTGCTGCTTTAACTGCCCATTGCAAGTCATTCTTATTGTTGCCGTACTTTATCTTTACGATGTCAGCTCCTAATTCTAGTCCTGTGCGCGTTGCGTAGGCCATCATTTCTTTCGAGATATCGTTTTTTATTTTCTTCCCGCGCGGATATACCCAGAGAATGATTGGCATGCCTTTTGCATGTGCTTCTTTTTCTATCTTTTCAAATTCCTGCATCATCTCGCTTTCATGCTGGCTTCCAATATAAATCGTGTATCCGACGGCAACAGCACCGAGCTTTAATGCTTCTTTCACCGTGCATAACTGACGGGATATTGGCTCTCCGGTGACAAGACTTGTTTTTCCGTTTAGTTTTACTATGAGAGGAACTTTGCTCTTTTTTATTTCTTTGCGGTATTTTTCTGCCAGACCTTTCTGAAATACTAATCCTGTATAGTCTCCTTTTTTTGCTATTTTGATTATAGAAAGTGGATCAACATTTTTGTCGTTAAAGTCTTCTGGCCCATGCTCCAATCCTTGATCGTACGCAAGAAATAATGCTTTTTCTTTTTTTAATAATGTATTAATCTTGATGTTCATGCATCCTCTTTAATGAGATTATCAAAATTTTATAATTAATAAGCCTATCTTTCTAGTGCTTCAAGCCCGGGCAGTTTTTTTCCTGCAAGATATTCTATTAATGCTCCTCCTGAAAGGCTGATATAATCAAACTTATTTTTATTGATATGACTTCTTTTAATCGCCTCATTAGAATGTCCACCGCCGATTACTGAGAACGCTTTGCTGTTTGCAATCGCTTTCAATAATTCCTTGGTTCCTTTCATAAACCGCGTATCGCTATATAATCCTGACGGACCCTTGTAGAAAATTGATGTCGCTTTTGTAATTTCTTTTGTGTACTGTTCTATCGTCCTGTCGCCGATGTCAAAGAGAAGTTTATCGATGGGAAGTTGTTCTAAAGAAATTTCTTTCCGTTTTCCTTTTTCTTGAATGGCAAAATCAATGGGTGTTTGAATATGATGAAGATATTTTTTGATGTGCTTGATCACTGCAGGAAAATCTTTTATTTCTTTTTTTAATACATCTTCTTGTTTTCCCAGTCTGTATCCTTTGGCAATAAGACAGAGATGGCAAAAATAACCGCAGGAGAGAATATTTTTATTTTTTAATAGGGCAAGATTTTCTTCCGGCTTTGCACCACCGAGAATGAACAAGCTATTCTGAAGGTGTATTTTTTTTAGTGAATAAAGCTCTTGCTCAAACAATCTTCCAACGCCATGAGGTAGATATTTTGGAAATGCTGTTATTGACGTTTGATTCCGATGGCTTACTGAAAATGCATCGTTGACGTAGAGGTCGGCATGAGGAGCTAATGCTTGAACTAATTTGTTGTTCTTTTTTTCCGGATGAAATTCATCTTTTTCTGATCGCACATTCTCCAATAAGATCAGTTCTCCTTTTTTTAGATTTTTTATCGCTTCCTGTGCTTTTTTCCCAGTGAGGTCGTTGATAAATCGTATCGGGATATATTCTTTGAGATAAGAAGCGTGTTGTTTCATACTGGTAAAGTCGCGATCTTGTGGCCTGCCCTGATGCGCAATAACAACCACTTTTGCTTTTTTCTTATGCAGCTCGCGCATTGTTGCAACAGCAGCTTTCATTCGCTCGGAGAAAATAACTTTTCCTTTGGTGACTTCTGAATTTAAATCAGCCCGCAAGAGGACGGTCTTGTTGTACATCTTGAAATCGTCAATCGTCTTCACCATCTTTTTAGAAATAATAAAGTATATAATATAAAGGTAACTGATTTTTTATGCAAGTACTTACCTCTTCCGAAAAGAAAAAAATAACTGAAACGCTGAGCGAACAGTTTGGCATCGACCAGTTACCCTATCAGCTATTGCAGTTTGGGAAGGAGCGATTACGATTATTTACGGGTAATCTTTCTTTCCAGCAACTTATATCTCTTGACAATTCTATACGAATCGAGAATGCCGGCTTATATTCATTGAGGAAAGAAGAGCACAAAGAAGGCATTCGATTGACCATTGATGGCACGCATCTGCTTAAAGATACTATAAAGAAAAATATCGTTGATTTCTCTGATGAACAAGCACAACACTGGACGAGAGGAGAGGATGTTGAACTTTCTGCAGAAAAAGGATTTGTCATTGTGAAATATGGAAGTTATTTTTTAGGGTGTGGAAAATCAACCGGAGAAAAAATAGTGAACAGTGTGCCAAAGGAGAGGAGAACACGTTAGTCTTTTTTGTTTTTTAATCTCCAGTAGAATTTATAGAATTTTTTCGTAAATTGTAACCCTTCTCCACAAAATCGTTTTATAAAATTAAAAGCGTCCAAGTCTCTTGCTCTCTGACTACTTTTAGTTAACTCTGAATATCCCTCTGCAAAACAAGATAAACTATTGTTGAGATACTCTTCAAGAGAATAACTCTTTCCAACTCTTATTCTCTTTTTACTACTTGATTCTGATTGAAGCTGTATCGCTATTTTTGCGCTTTCATATGCTCTCATGCACAATCTAAAATATTCAGGAGCATTTG
>JBDKJQ010000022.1:0-7265 GCA_039796495.1 archaeon
TAGCCAAGGATGCTTATTTCACTGTGATTTCTGCGGAGCACAAACAAAAAGACAAGAATCTTTCTATAACACTGAAGGCAATCTGAGAGCAATAGCTGAAAAAGCAAAAGAATATTTTGTCAGGATTTTTGGCGGAGTGCTCTGAGGGCTGTAAACTTAAGATTGCTAGGATCTAGTCGAAGTTTTTACAGGTCTTACAAGTTCAAATGAATGAATGGCCTCATGTTCAATGTGATAAATCCCTAATGGAAATTCCTGCTCTGTTCCCTCGGAACAGCGGGGATCTATAGTCGGAGACAAAGTTATTCTATCTTCATTATGTCCAATTATATATCCAATAACATGCCTACCTCCTCTATCAGAGGGACCTCCTCTTTTGAGGTAGTAAATGCTATGAGGAGTTCCCCCTCGATGAGGATATACCTGTTCAAAAAGCGTTATCTCTAATTGGCTTCCAAGCAGTATAAGATTTTGATCTAAACATTCTTGTATAAGCATCACAAAAAAATAATTCGTGGTTATTTAAATTAATTGGTGGCTAAAAATATATTTACTTATAATTTATTTCATTACATATTCCTCATAATAAAATTTTTTGTCGAAAAATTTGTCAATACTCAAAAGCGCTTTTATATGACATGCATCATCAATTAATACGGGCGAATATCCTTCATTTTTGCTTTTGAATGCCTGAAGATAACATCCGAACGCAGTCCATTGAAAATTTTTATCAGCAACATAATCTTTTGAATGAGGAAAATAAGAATACCCGTCGTTATCAGTAAGAAGCTGCCGTGAAAAGGTATCCTTCATTAATTCACTTCTTTCCGGAATCAATATAGAAAATGCCTCTTTTTTCTCTTCATTTCTAAACTGTATATGCGTCTTTGGATGCTCCTCGCATTTGTCCCAATAATAAGAAAGAAGTGCGCAACTCAAATCTCCTATATCAGAAACGTGCAAGTCCAAACTTTTGCACATGCTTTTAACATCACGTATAGTAGCTCTATAATTATCTACGTAATCTCTCAGTCTTCCATACACTCGTATTTTTTCTTCCATGAATAGGCTATGAAATCAAAACATTTATGTATTTGTTGTAACTGCAAATAATACATACATACATAGAAATATCTAAAAATAAAAAAATATTATTAAAACATGAAAGAAATAGAATCGTCCCTTTACTCGCTCGGATTGTCTCAGGTTGAAACATCAACGTATATAACGCTGCTTGCAAATCCTCGCATTTCTGTAACAAAAATAGCAAAATTGACTCATTTCTATCGGCCGAACATTTACCAGGCATTGGAAAGATTAATGATGAAAGGGTTAATTTACGAAGCAAAGGGAAAAAGGGCCAAATTATTTGAGGCATTTCCTCCAGAATATCTCTTAAAAGAATTTAATAAAAAAAAGAGTATGTTAGAAAAAGTTATTCCTATGCTGAAGAAAATGCAATCAGAATCGATGGTGATAGGGGAAATGCGCGTTATTGAAGGTATAAACGGATGGAAGAATCTTCTCGACGAGTTTATTGAGAGTGAGAATGAAAGAGTAGTATTTGGAGTACCGCAACAGGCAATTGAAATTATGGAAGGGTTTTTTAATGAATATCATAAAAAGAGAGCACAAAAAAAATTATGGCTGCGGCATTTGTTTAATTATGACGCGCGGGAAAGAATAAAGATAACGAACAAACTTCCTTATACGGAAAGTAAATATCTTCCAAAAAATCTTGATCAGCCTGTTTCAACGTCAGTATGCGGATCTTTAGTTGCAATTACGGTTTATAATAAAAGAAATATTTTGACAATTGTTATAGAAAATAAAATGATAGCAACAGCCTATAAACATTATTTTGATCTGCTCTGGAAAACTGCTAAGAATTAAATTATCGAAAACTTTTCCCGCATCCACATGACTTATGTGCGTTCGGGTTATTAAATTTGAAACCAGATTCATTCAGCGTATCAACAAAATCCACCGTTATGCCATTCAGATAATCCATGCTGTTTTTGTCAACTGCAATGTTTACGTTTCCCTGTTTAAAATTAAGATCAGTTGCGATCGGTTTGTCAACAATTTCCATATCATACGTATGGCCAGAACAGCCGCCAGCCAAAATAGAAACTCTCAGGGTTGATTTTTCCTTCTTCTCTTGCTTCATAATCTCACTCACTTTTTGTAATGCTTTATCCGTTAGTTTCAATGAAAACGCCTTAAACGTCGTTTCTTTGGTCTGAGTTTTTTCATTAATGACCTTATTTAAATTTCCAACCAAAATTGAAAGTTCCTCTTCACTATACCCATGTCCCAATACTCCCTGCTCAAGTGTCTCAAAGGTTGATGCCCCGCACCCAACGCAATGGATACCAAACTCCATCATTTTTTCACTCAAAGCCATTGCCTTTTCAGGATATTTTTCCTGAATCTCCGATATGACGGTGTCTTTAGTTATGCCTGCAGTTGTTTGTTTTGTTTTCATTTTTTTGATTCTCCTGTATAAAAATGAAAATTTAAAATTTGCATTAATTTTATTGTTTTCATGTTAATATTTATTATATAACAATTTAGGTTGATAGGATGAGCCTGGTCCTTCGGAATTTCCTGATGTTGGTATATCTGCAACTCCTTTTTCTAACCCCCCAGTTTTTATTTCAGCATCCTTACGAGCCTGAATCTCGTCTCGATTTACTGGGACTTCACTAGGAGCATCAATGCCGATTCTAACTTTATCCCCCTCCACTTTTACAACAGTAACAATTATATCGTCTCCAATTACTAACTGATCTCCAGCTTTTCTTGAAATAACTAACATATTTATCTCCCTAATGATGCGGTAAGCAAACCGTGCTTTAAATAATTATTGTTGTTCCACTATAATATGCGTAATATGCGCGGGCCGGGAATTGAACCCGGAACAACTGGTTGGAAGCCAGTGATTATACCATTTAACTACCCACGCATAGAATTAGATATTCTGACACTCTTTTAAATGTTTTTGTGTGTTCTCTGTTTCACATCTCAAAATTCAGCACTCTTACATCAGGCGACAATAAATAGACACGATCATTCTTCGAGCGCAGTCCCCGATAAATTTTCTGCAGCAATTCCCGATGGGCCTTATCAAGATAAAAATCCATGAAATACTGCGGATGTGTTTTTTTCAGTATTTTCCAGAACAGGGAGGATATATTCGGATAAGGAAATCGCGAAATAATAATTGAGTTGCACGTATCACCTGGAAAGTCTATACCACGCGAACATTTGGTAGTGAATAAAATAGGAAATTTTTTTTGTTTGAATTCTTTCACACGTTCTCCGAGCGGATCCGCCTCCTGCTCGCGGATAACTTCCTGCTGCGTCGGCAGATTGTCAAGTTCAAATCGTTCTTTCTCGTGTTCATTCGGAAGGTCATTAAAGCTGGTCAGATGGACCACAATTGGTTTTTTTGCCGACGCAACCGTTTTTGAGAATGTTTTTAGATACTGTTCCCGTGAAATTTTCTCAGACTGGAAATTGGAAAATTTGCAGTCAATTTCATAGCCGTGTTTGCATTTTATTAAATCACCTTGATGATTGGTTTCAGCTTCAATAACCTTATAATGTTCTATGCCAAAAATATGCTTTAATACCTCAGGGGAGTGCAGGGTTCCTGACATCAGTACAAAAACTTTGTTCTTGTCAACCATTTCTTCAAATCGTTTTTTTAAGTTAGTCGTCACCAAATTAATAACAAGATCCTCATCTTTTTTTTCAACAGAAAAAAATGTTTCATCAATAAATTCCGCAAATGTCAAGGCAACTTCTTCAACATGGAATAAATAATTATTCTCATCAATTTCTGTTGCATGCAGCGCTTCCATGCCTGCAATAATTTTTTTGATGAGTTCTTCCACGAGGCTGCCCTTTACTTCATACACCTCTTCTCCCGCAGTATACTTTCTTGAGAGCGCATTTGTTATATCAGTCAGTTCGTCAATGGTTGGCTTGGTATGTTCGTCACTGAACAAAAAATTCAGGGCAAATAATAAGCGGTTCAAACTTATTTTTTCCTGATTCGCAAAACTGTCCAAAAATTCATCACATTCATCAATGATCTCCAGTTCTGTGGAAGGTTTCCGATTCATGAGTGTCTCAATTTTATATTTCAGGCTGTTAAAAATAATCACGTCAGCCTCGCTATACGCGGTATATTGTCCATAATAAGTGCATCCCGGCTTTCGTTGGTGAAATACAAAATCCAGTCCATCAAGTCCTTTATATGAAATTTTTTTTGAATCTTTAAAGTGAATATCAAACTCACGTGGCAGAATAGGAGACCAGTACGGACATACCGGCGCTATAGATATGCGCTTCACATCGTGAATAGAGGAAAAATCAGTCAGCTTCACCCCGGGATTTTGCTTCAGATAATCTTTGATAATGGAAAAATGTTTTTCTTTAATTTCTATCTTACACGGCAAGAGTTCATTGTCACACGACTCGTCATTACTTCTTTCAAAAGAGGGAGTTCTTCCCAAAAAGGTATCGCTGAGCCTTGCATTTTTTTCTCGAATTAGATATTTCTCAGGAATGAGATTCTCCTCGCGATATTTGCATTTGAAATTCTGCCTGCCAACAATAGATGAGATTTTTAATTTTTGTTTGTCAGTTTTGTCCATGACGTGCAATTTTTCAGAATAATCTTTAGTGTACTGTTCCTGCAAGGATTTGATCGGAACAACAATAGATGTTTTCCCCATCACGCGCGCAAGATTCAGTGCAATTGCAGATTTGCCGGTCCCGCACATACCTGCAATAAAAATGAGTTTATACCCTTCACTAATCGCTGTAAGAACTTCCTCGACTACTTGTTGCTGCGTCTTCCCATTAGAAAAAACTAAGGGAGATAATGCCTGCTCTTGTTCGTACAATGACCACATATTATCTTTCATCAATCTTTATTTTAGTAAGCGCATCAGGAAAATTCGGATTTTCTTTGATGATAGGGCAATAGCTTCGAAACTCACACCATTTGCATAATATGCCCGGATGGGGCCGGAATTCATGCTCCTGCTCAATTTTTTGTATCAGTTGTTTAATGTCCGCGCGCAAAAGCTGAAGTTGTTCAATAGTTCGTTTTGAAATCTTCTTTTCTCCCTGATCCAAAAAATGCCATACGAGATGAACGTCTCGCGCCTCTGAAAACATTTCTCTTACTCCCAGAGAATACAGTGCCAACTGTCGGTCTCTATCCAATTCTTCCTGATTTTTTATCGAGCCTGTTTTATAATCGTGAATCTCAAAAATATTGCTGTCAGTGTGATGCACAAGTCGGTCAATAAAGCCGATCAGTTTATGTTCTCCCTGCTCATCGACATTGATAAAGATCTTCTGCTCAATTGCAATGGTATTATCATTGAAAGGATAATTTTTCATGAAATAGTTTATCAGGAATCTGATGCCCTTATTAAAATAATCTTCAGAGGTTGTACTATTTTTCACAATTTTAATGGTCTCATTAAAATCCCGCCGCCATGCTTCAATAAAAAAAGCAATCGCATCATCAAGTACGACAGATCTGGATTTTTTTGTTCGGTACAGCCATTCAAGCGTCTCATGCACTTTCTTTCCTAAAAATGCCTCAATCGTGTTCTCATAGTCAGGAGTAAGTCCGTCAATATATTTGAATTTATATTTCAACTGACATTGTTCAAACGTGGAAAGCCGTGAGTGAGAGTAGATTGCCATCTTTTTGCACCTCTTACATACAGAAAAATCAGTGATTAAATAGATTTCTATTGTTTAGTTATCTGGAGGATAAGTCCACTAATTACTAATCTGTAACCACTTTATAATTAGTAATAGAAATATTTATAAAACCTATTAGACACTAAAACATATGACAACCGCACAATCAAGAATCATTTACACACCGCCAAGCGAAGGCTCCTGGAAAATTCCGGACGTTTTATATCGAGGAGAAAGATGCACCTATGAATTATTTGAAAGAATGACTCCCTCGTTAAATCAAGATAAACTTTCCGAGTTATATAATAAAGAGAAGAACGCAGGAAACCCTCATCCAACTGATATGCCTTTGCTCTGGGCGATTGCCACACAAGCATATGAATTACGAGAAGAGGAGGGAAGTGAAAGATTGAGAGCATTTCTCAGAGATGGAATCAGAAAATGGCCCAACACGCTTACCCGAATAGCATACACTTCCGAGGGAGAGGATCGTGTCATCCATAATTACAAAACGTCAGATGAATATTCCTTAGCTGAGAATATTGTCGGTAGCGACGGATTTATTAGCGAAATTCCTGACAGTTCTGTTTTAGAAACAATTTTGGGAGCCAAAGATGTTCAGAAAATAAATGCAGTATCACAATATCTAAACGGGACTCCTACGTATTTGTGGAGAGTAAACGCAAAACCAAAGCAAAAAGATGAGAGAGTTGCCAGGTTTTACGCCGACGGCGACTGGCTTGACCTCTACTGCGTCAGGCGTGTTGATATCGAGGATGCTGCCTTTCGGGTATTGAGAGTTGAGTAGCAAACGTGCGGGGCTCGCTTGTGGTGAGTGAAACATTTTAGAAATCCGCGAAGCGGCGCCGAAAAAAATTTAAACTCTATTTTTCTCTTTAATGTGCCCAAAGGTTTTCTTTCTTGAGCAAGAAGAAAGCTGGATGGACTACACGCCAATTAATCAGCACATCATTAAAATTTATTTTAAGTCATAAAATTCAATCACGACATTTGGTAGCGATAACGAGCCGCGAACAATGAAGTGATGGTGCTCCCTTTGAAGCAATTCATTGACGAGGAGAATCTTTTACAAGATAGGTTAATTGGCTACACGTTGCCAGGTTCAACGCCAACGGCGACAGGCTTAACCTCAACTGCAACAGGCATGTTGACAACGAGAATCCTGCCTTTCGAATAGTCTATCCGGGCATTTTTTATAGAATTTTTTTAATCACTTTTTTTCTCTTTTATATCTTTCAAGCTCGTTATGCAACTCTTTTGCATGTAGATTTTTTTTCTTTCCTTCTTTTTTCAATAGATAAAATGCCTTCATGTCAGGATGTTTTCCGTCGTAACCATGCATTGCCTTGACAGGTTTTTTGTTCCAAAAATTCGGAAAGATGAGTATACCGGTATCCGCAAGAAAAATGAGCTGTCCATACTTCTCATCCCAGGAAATTATTTTTCCACATTTCAATGGCAATTTTTTCCGTACTTCATTCAGTTCTTCTTTTCCTCCCCAGTAGCGA
>JBDKJQ010000023.1:0-9470 GCA_039796495.1 archaeon
AATTCCTCTTAATAAATTGTGAGCTCTATATGGATCCTCTCCCTCTTTTAGGAGAACTTCGTTTGATATGAAATCAACTCCCGGTGCAAGCCCATTAACAATACCTATTCCTCGATTAACAAAATATCGTGTGATATATGCTGCATCATCTACAACTTGTTGATTAAAGACTCTCCATGAGCCACTTATTCCTATCCATAATTTATTTCTTCTTGAAGGTTCAATCCATCTATCAAACCTTTTAACTATCTCTGCTGCACGTTCCCCGAAATAAGGTCTACTGTCTTGAAGATATAATTGTTCACCACTTTCATGTCTCTTATTTTTACACCTTCGCAAAAGATTTTTTAATCTTATTTCCAGCTTACTTGTTCGCTTTATCATGTTTTTTTTAATTTTTCTTTCTTTAAAAACTTATAGAACACCTCAACAGAATATATAATGATTTTTTATTTAAAAGAGTTTGCATTTTGCCTAAATCTTAAATCTTAGGATTGCGCCAACGCCGCCCAAATTATAAAATTGGACACCTTCTTCAGTCTCGACTGAAATAAATTCGACTTTTGCTGAAATTGCTGCAGCTAATTTTTCAAAGTGAATGATATCTTCTTTGGGCAGTTTTTTTGACAAATATAATGTCTCAACAGCACCAAAGCCCAGTGCTTTTTCTACTGGTTCCTTCCCATATGCTGTTTTATCTTTTTCTTTTCCGAGCATGTTGAAGAATTTCTCCAGCAGTTTTTTTTCAATATGAATCTCCTGCTCTTCTAATAAATCTGCTGATGATTCAACGAGTAATTCCAGCCCATGCTCGTCGGCATAGCCAATGTCTTTTACTCCCAGCACTTTTTCTTTTAACTCTGTGACTAAATTGCCTTCTTTGAGGAAATCTTCTTTTGTGGGGCCTGGTCCTCCCACCAGAATACCTTTCAAATCTTTCATATGGAAAAATTCTTTTTTTGCAACATCTGCAATTTTTCGGTAGAATTCCATTGCCATTCCTTCCCTGATTCGTGCGTATCGCGCGCTTGACTGTCCTCCTTTATTTGTTTTTCCCGGAATATAGCTGTCAAACCGATGCAATACTCTTATTTTTTTTCCTATGAGCAATCCTAAGGTTGCTTCGTTTCTTTCGACGACAATCAATCCAAATAGCTCTTTTTCTTCAAGCATTTCTTCAAACGGTTCCATTACAAAGGTCTGGTCGCAGCGATATAATCTTACGTTTAATTCTTCTGGTGGCTCAAACGCTTCAGTGATAAAATTGCTCTGGCCTTCAATCTGAGACACATTTCCTGCAAATAGTCCTACGCCGTTTTTCGGCGTCTGTTTCATTCCTTTAGTTATCCTGATCAAACTCTCCAGTGCTTCCTGCACATTTTTTCGTGTACCGGTTGATTTGATGTTTGCAGCAGTGGATTTTTCAGATTCTAATTGGCGGGTGATGTGATTACTGTCAAAACCCTTTGGTACATACACGGTGATTAATTCAGTGTGGCGTGCGCGATGCTCTTTCATGCGCGCAACAAATTCGCCTAGTTCTGTTTTTTGTTTGTCTGTGAGTTTCATTGTCGCCACATATTAAAATCAATTATATCTTCAGTTAATGTTCTGAACCTGCAATCTTCATATTCGAGAGTGTGCATTCTATAATTATCAAGCGGTTGATTTCTTCTTGTTAATTGTCCTCCGTGTTCATAGAGCAATCTAAATTCATATCGAGTAACATCTACTGTTGCATCGCGCGGCATGCCTATCGCCTGGATCAATAATTCATTTATTATATCTAGTGTTTCTTCCATGAACTGGTTAATCAAAAAGTGTTTTTAATGCTTTTGTTTTACTCTTAGAATAAATATTTTTCAAATTTTGCGTTTTACAATTATTACTCTTCCGTTATCATCCGAGTCTCCAATGTACTCATCTGCATATAAATCATAGCTCTCCCCTAAACTCATCTTTGTGATATTGGATAAATATCCTGGATTCTTGGAATCAAGAGGTCCACGGACTCCATTTTGCAAATGTCTATCTCCTTCTTCTCCTAACACTTCTATAAAACGTCTTGGGAATCCCGTTCTTCTCTCTACTGATCTAAAATATCCGGAATATTTGTTCAAGATTGAAGTATGAACCAGTAAAGCTCCTTTCCTTAGACCAAATGATAATTTTTCATCAGCTCTGTCATCTCTTTCTAATATCAAATCATAAGCAGGAATATATGCTGGAAGTTTTTTTCTTACCTCTTTTTTCAGTTTCTTGACAAGATATTTATCTAAATCTTGGGTAAGTTTTAATGCCCTGAGACATATTCCTGTATCGACGTACGTCCCTCTAAGATTTAAAGTACCGTCATGAATTGCTTCCTCGAGTTCTGATTGGTTTATTGTTGCGAAGGGAAGATTGTTATCTCGAAATACCTCGTTAACTGCAGCAAGATAAAATATATGGGAACCTTTTACCATTCCGTCAAAGTCTATTCCTTCCGTGACTATAGAACCCAAATATCTATGGCATACCTCGTTATGAACCCATTCTCCTAAGTTTCCTTCTAGAATTTCCAGGAAGAGCTACTGTTAAAGCATTCTTTTCTACGAGTTTAAATTTTGGGGCCTTTGGTCTTTTCATTTTCTTTTAAGAGCCTCATCTTTATAATTTTTATCATAACTCTCTAATGACTACAATAACAAAACTTATATACCTCTTACCATTAACAAAAAGGAATTATGGCAGCTGAAAAACATCCTGATTTTTTCGAAAAAACATTCAAAAATAAACGATTATTCGCAGGACTTATAACGGCAGTCTTATTTGTTTTTGTTGCGTATTCTACTTTGCCTTTTTTGAGCGCTTTTTTTGGTGCGATGCTGCTTGCCTATATTTTCAATCCGATCAACAAGCGACTCAAAAGACGATTTTCACCTGCTGCCTCTGCATGGATCATTGTCATCATTGCGCTTATCGTCGTCATCTTGCCGGCAATATTTATCATCAACGGCCTTGTCAATCAAATTTATCTTATCATCGATAATCTTGACAAACTGGAGATAGTAAACGAACAAATAAATCGAGTCATTCCCGGTCTTCAATTCGATATCCGCAATCTCACGAATGAGCTCATAACCGGATTTAGCACTTCTCTCACTCCGTTGTTCTTTAATTTCATTGATTATTTTCTGATTCTTTTCTTAATATTTTTTCTGCTCTATTATTTTTTGCTGTACTCGGATAAAATTGTTGTGTTTATCAAAGATAATCTGCCCTTCAGTGATAAAGCAAATAAAGAAATTATTTTGAAATTCAGGCAGGTGACGGACGCGTCCATTGTTGGAACTTTTTTTATTGCAGTTATTCAGGGAGGCTTGATGGCTTTCAACTTTTATTTATTGGGAATTCCCAACTCTCTTTTTTGGGGATTTGTCACTGCAATTTTCTCATTCATCCCCTTCACCGGCGCTCCCTTAATTTGGGGTCCTGCCGTCATTTATTTTATGATAAAAAAAGAAGTAAGCAAAGCAATTGTTATGTTTGTCGTCGGTATGATGATCAGCACCATTGATAATATATTGCGGCCGGTCATCAATGATCGCTACGGGAGTATTCATCCACTTATCTCTATTGTGGGGATTATCATCGGGTTGTACCAGTTCGGTATCATGGGAATATTTATCGGGCCACTTCTTGTTGCCTACCTATTCTTATTCTGGAAAATTTACCGAGAAGAGAGCAGATAATATAAAAATAAGCGAAGTATTTTTCTTACAACTTCTCTTTAAAGAACGTGCGAGAATCCTTCTTTTCATGACATTGGAAACTATACTTGAAACATCAAAAGAAAAATCAGAAGACAAAAACTCTGCATGGTATAAACATATTGTTGATTCAACCGCATTCTTAAGTGTAGTAACCCCTCTCTACGCAGCGATGCATAACATGATAGGAATTTCAGACGAGCATTCATTTTCTAACCGTCTTCTCACGATAGGGTTGACATACGCAGGGATAGGAAAAATATATGCCTCAGGATTACGTTTTTCCCGGAAGCTCTGCAGGGTGCACAAAGAAAAATCAGAACTTGCGTATGGAGCTCATGATACGATATACTCAATGGCTTTTAATGCAATAATAGCTCCCACATTGTTATATCTCATCGGAGAACATGATGTCAATCATATTAAGGAAGCAACTGCAATACAGATTTTGCTTGCCATGCCAACAGGCTGGGTAACGGGATATGCAATGGACGCTGCAAAAGAATTGATGAATATTGAAAAAACAAGTCGATGGCTGCCTGATTGCATACGGCAAGGAAGTGCAACATTAAAAAAGAATGTTGCATATACAGCACTAATCACCTCTCTTATAACCACTGCAGGAATATATGCTTTGCCGAATTATCAGGATAAGGAGGGTAATATTTCAAAAACTGAAATTCATTACAGCGAAAAATTGTCCAGCCATTCCTCTTCGACAAAATGAAGCTGCGCAGGAATGATGAAGCAAAACGGTTCTTGTATTTTTTCTGAGACCTTTTTGTTTTGCAGCTGGTTGATTGTTCCGCATACTATTTTTGAACTTTTAGTTCCCAGTTTTGAGCAGATTACTATTTTTTCCACGGGCAGTTTATTGCTGCATGCAGTTTCAAATTGTTGCAGTGCATCTACACAATCAAAAAAAGGATCAATTAACAGCAGTGAATGACTGTCTGTTTTTTTATTTTCAACGAGGTAGTTGACAAAACTGTCTGGTTTGTAATTATCACTCCACTTGGGCATGCTTGCGATTTTTCCGAATTTATACAATTGCAGGCCGGTTTCTGCGACTGCATCAAAGACGCTTGCGTTGAATAGTATTTGATAGGGAATCTTATTCTTTTTGCATTCTTCCAATATGGTGATATGAGTTGTGGCGAAGAGTGGACTTCCATAGACAAGAAGAGTAATGGATTGTTTTTTTGCCTCTTTGAGAAATTGCAATGATTCCACCTGTTCTCTGTTGAGCAAGATAATTTTCTTTTTGATTTTTTTTTCTAGTGCCTGTATTTTGTAGGGGAGTGATACGGTATACTTTTCCAGATACACTTTTTTATATTTTTTTATTGCGGTGAGCGCTTCTGCTGTTACTGAATTTTCATTCAATCCAAGGCCGATGAGGTGGAACATATTTACAAAAGAAAAAGACGGTTAATAAAGTTGATGAAATACCTTACTTCTTTCTCATCCACAACCCTTAAAAATGTGTTTCATCTCTTTGAATGATGTTACATATATTCAAAGCTGCTGCTGAAACCGATTATAAAAAATACCGATGGTTTTTCACTGCAGAGGGCACGCTTGTTGTTGGTGGAAAAAACGAGGAGCAAAATGAACTTGTCTTGAAGCATTTTTTAAAACCTGTGTATAGCGTCGTACATACCTCTCTGCCGGGAAGCCCCTTTATGATTGTTATCTCTGATGATCCTTCAAAAAAAGATGTAGAAGAAGCTGCGGTTTTCTGCGCGTGCTTTTCAAAACAATGGAAGCAGCTGAAAAAAAGTGGGGAAAAAGTGGCCATTGATGTATTCAAGGGAAATCAATTATATAAAATGAAAACAATGAAGGCGGGAACTTTTGGTGTCAAAGGAACAAAAAAAACGCTCTTGGTTGTTCCAGAGCTTATTTTGATTTTTCAGAAAGGAAAACTCCGTGCGGTTCCAATTCTGAAAAAAAATAAGAATTATGAAGTGTTGGCGGAAATAACTCCCGGAAAACTGACGAAGGAGCAGGCAGCGGACAAAATCATCAAAAAAATCAAGGAGACGTACCAGTTTCCTATATCGAGGGACGAGCTTATGGCTGCGTTGCCGAGCGATAAGGTGGGAGTGGAGTAAATCTTTACATTTATATACACTTATTTTTTCTATGAAGGATGCAAACTATTTTAGAAAAAATAAGACTTTTTGGAAATAAACTTCTTGAGGATCACCTTAATGGTTCCCCTTTTTATAAAAAATTTGTCAGCTATGCAAGAAAAAAGTATGGACTTGATTATGAGAGTATAGAAGATGTATGGCAGATAGTTATGCTTAGTTTGAGCGATGAAACACGAGGGAGGGATCATATGGGAAAATTGGCAAGCCGTTGTTACGATTTTTCTGAAGATGTTCCTTTGATAGAAGATAGGATATCATCACAATGGCTTATGAATTGTTTAGTTAATCAGTGCAAGTCTTATCTACGAAACAGTTCTTCACGAAGAAAATCTGGAGATGGCATTTCATTATTTAGGATTTCTGATGGTGAAGGAGACTCTCTTGAAATTCGGATTAAATCTAATCGTGAGGAGGTTAGTCCTCTGCAGCAGATGATACGTTCTGAGGCGAATCATCGTGTTACTGATGTATTACATCAGATTCGTGATCCTTACGGTCCTATGCTTGAGCTTTTTTACATCCACGAAATGAGTATGACGGATATAGCAAAAAGATATAACATCCCGGAAGGAACAGTTAAAAGCAGATTAAATACCGCCCGACGATTATTTCGCGAGAGATATCCTGCGGACACAAATGTGACTTAACAACCTTTATAAATTTCTTTATTTTTATTACATCGGATGACTTCACAAATTGAGCTACAACTGGGAAAAAAAGGATTAACTCCCGAATTTTTGGAACAACTGAAAAAACGATTTGAGAATCCGAAAATAAAAAACATAAAGATAAGCGTACTAAGAAGTGCGCGCGAGAAAGGCAGGGAAGATATAAAAAAATATAGCGGAGAAATTGAGCATTTTCTTGGCGCAAAATTCACGCTTCGCATTATAGGCTTTAGTATTTTTATAAAAAAGTGGAGAAAAGCTCGAGCATGATTCTGTTGAGCTATTGACCGGCAACACCATAAGGTATATAAATATTCGACGGCAGAATTGTATATGAAAAAGAGAGGAAGAAAATATTCTTTTGTATCACTTGTGTTGCTGATTGCACTGGTTTCTGTCATTGTTTTTTTCGGTCTGAATGCAGGAAACATTGCAGGTTATTCCATTTTTGACTTCTTTAAAATTTCGAGAATAAAATGTGTTGATAGCGACGGAGGAGTCAATTATTTTGTGAAAGGCGTTGTCTCTTATAAAGATGAGGAGGAATATAGGGATTATTGCAAAGACAATTCTGTTGTTGAATATTATTGTTCGAGTAATAGATATTTGAGGGAAAAAACATTTCGCTGTGAAGAGGCATGCGCTGATGGTGTGTGTCTTGAGTGTGTTCCTGATTGCAGCGGAAAAGCGTGCGGAGAAGATAATGGATGCGGCGGACAATGTGCGAGCGGTTCTTGTGAAGGAGGACTTTATTGCGGAGAAAATTATGCCTGTGTTGATGAGCGTGAGGTCATTGCTGCCCGTTACAATTTTGATGATACTGTTGAAGATAAAAGCGGAAACAATAATCACATTGATTCCGGTATTGACATCACCCGATTGCCCTTGCCTATTGCAGGAAAATTTGGAAAGGCATATCAATTTGACGGTGTGAATGATTGCATGATTCTCCCCCGCAAAGGCAGTCTTAATGATCTTACTGCAAAAAGTTTCTCATTTGAGGCATGGGCAAAACCTGATGCTACTGCAAGTGTTAAGGATGGCATCTTTTGGAAATCAATTGTCGCTTCTACCTATTCTGATGGCCGATGGTTTGCGCATGGTATCGGTGTTGATTGGGAGGGCAAGGCAGCTGCCAATATAGTCACGGTTCAGAATGGAGAAATCTCTGACAACCCTCTGTTTAGTGAAACTCCTCTTTCATTACAGGAGTGGCATCATTTTGTATTGAGTGTTGATGATTCATTGAAAAAAATGTCGTTCTATGTCGATGGAAATTTAGTCGCTCACAAAGATTATGCGGGAGAGTTATTTGATTTTACTGCGACGCCAACTCCTGGCTATTATTATGTCGGCTGCTATGATTATTATAATCCTAGTGCACTGCCGACGAGCTTTAAAGGGGCAATTGATGAAGTAAAAATCTGGAACAAAGCATTAACAAATGATGAGGTAGCACAACAATCGGCCGAATGTGTTCCGTATTGCCGTGGAAAATCCTGCGGTGATGACGGATGCGGCGGAAGCTGTGGCGTGTGCGATGCTGACCAGCAATGCACAAACTATCAGTGCACTCCTCCGAAAGATATTGAAAAAATTGAACATATCATCTTTATCGTCATGGAAAATCGTGCCTTTGATCATTATTTTGGGACGTATCCGGGAGCAGAAGGATATCCGATGAAAGACGGAAAAATAAATGTATGTAATTATGATCCACAGACAAAAAAATGTGTAACGCCGTATCATGACACTGATGGCACGCTTGATTTTGGTGGGCCTCATTTAAGACAAAGTGCTATTGATGCTATTAACAATGGAAAAATGGATGGATTTTTAAAAGTTTATAGGGAAGAGACTGACAAGTGTTACGGGAAAAAAGGATCCTCGTATTATGGTTGCATTGCAAAAGGTATCGGAGCAGGGGCAGGAGATTCAATTACTCAAATAAATAAAAATCTTGAGACGCCGGATGTCATGAGTTATCATGACCGAACTGAACTTCCTAATTATTGGAAATATGCAGATGAATTTGTATTGCAGGATCATATGTTTGATTCGGTTGCGTCGTACAGCTTGCCGAGTCATTTGTATATTGTCTCCGGATGGTCTGCAGTATGCACCAGCATTGATCCGATGAGTTGCCAAAACGAGGCTGACTTTCCTGATTCGCAAGATCCCCGCATTTTTGCATGGACTGATATCACCTATCTATTGCATAAACATGGTGTGAGCTGGGGATATTATCTTGATGCTGCAAATCTTGAGTGTGACATCAATAGCGAATGCCTCAATGAACATTGGAACCCTTTGCCTGATTTTACGACGGTGCGATCGAATGGGCAGCTGGGGAATGTTCAGGTGCTTCCTGAATTTTATAAAGCACTTGATGATAACACATTGCCACAGGTGGTGTGGGTAAAACCGAGGCAGGAACATAGCGAGCATCCTCCTGCATCTACGAAAGATGGTCAGGAGTTTGTTACTGAAACAATCAATGCAGTCATGCAAAGTGATTATTGGGAAGACAGCGTGATATTTTTATATTGGGATGATTGGGGCGGATTTTACGATCATGTTGTGCCGCCGAATGTTGATGAAAATGGTTATGGCATTCGTGTTCCTGCGCTTGTGATAAGTCCGTATGCAAAAAAAGGATATATTGACAAAGAGATTTATAGCTTTGATGCATATCTGAAATTTGTTGAGGATCGCTTTTTGCAGGGAGAACGACTTGATCCTGCGACTAGTGAGCGGGCTGATGGCAGACCAACGGTGCGAGAAGATGTTGAACTGTTGGGTGATCTGCGAAACGCATTTGATTTTAATCAAGAGCCACGTGAGCCGGTGATACTGGATGCGACGCCGTGGTGATTATTCTTTTTGAAATT
>JBDKJQ010000024.1:0-3132 GCA_039796495.1 archaeon
TGCTGAGGAACCCGCACTCGCTCGGAAAGGTTTCCTTTCGCAAACATAATTTTTGTTACGTCAAACATATATTTGCAGTTCGATTCAGTATGGACCGTTACAGTATTTCTATCGCCGGCAATATATTCTATTTGTGGTTCTCGAAATTGTCCGGATATAGCACCCACCTTATTACAAACCGTTCTGATCGTTGGAAATAACTCCAAAACTGCATCAGCAATTTCTTTCTTATGTTTCTGCAAATCGTCAGCAAGATTAAGAATAATAATATCACCGATACGCTGAAATCCCGTCGGTAATTGTTCTAGTCCATTCTTCGATAGCTTGTTCTTTAGTATTTTTTGTAATTGTTCTTTAAATGGCATGAAAACAAAAGAAAAGGAAGGTTTAAATAGTATTATTATTATTATTATTATTATTATTATTATTATTATTATGAAAAGAGGAAAGAGGAAGCAGAATTTTAATAGAAATATTATTATCCTTGTTGTTATTTTAGTATTGGCTGCTGGATTATTTTTTGCATGGAAAAATTATGAAACAAATTCGTATGAGTACGAAGACGGAACTGGAGAATTAGGAAGCTTGAATCCTGCAGCTGTTTCTGGTGCAAAATGCACTGATAGTGATAATGGAAAAAATTACTCTATTAAGGGAAAAACCTGTTTAGGAAAAAGATGCCTCGAAGATTCTTGTAATAGGAATAACTTGACTGAATTTTTTTGTGGTAAAGGCATTATTAGAAATGAAAGCTATGATTGTAGCAAAGAGGGAAAGATTTGTTCTGATGGAGCGTGCGTTGCGACGTGTACTGATGAATGTACGACAGAAAATGCAAAACAATGCTCTTCGATAGGAGTTCCGCAAATTTGTGCAAAAGATGGTGATTCAGATAGTTGTTTGGAATGGAAAAATTTAGATAATTGTGGAGCCGGACAAAATTGTAGTGCAGGAAATTGTATAATTTATCCGAGTTGTACGGATAGCGATGGCGGAAAGAATTATGGGGTGAAGGGAAATACTCTCGTGAAGCAAAATGGCAGTGTCAGTTCTGGAAAGAATGCAACTGATTATTGTACTGATTCGAAAGTTTTAATGGAATATATTTGTGAAAATAATGATGCATTAGGAGTTCCATATAATTGTCCTAACAGCTGTAGTAACGGAGCATGCACTCAGAACAGTACGAGCAATAGCACAAAACCTGATTATATTGTTGCAAATCTTTCATTTGTAGAATATAAAAACGCAACAAATACGACTTTTGCAAATGTAACGATTGTCATAAAAAATATAGGAACTGCAAACGCCATTAACATTTCCGATACAAAAGTTGAGCGATTAAACAATTCTCGATTTTTTTCAACGCCCGCACTAGCAGTGGGACAATCAATTACTTTTTCCGATAGCTATCAATGTACTGCTGCCCATACTTTTAATGCTACTGCAGATTATTATTTGAAGATATCTGAGCTAGATGAAACCAATAACGGAAAAACAGCATTTATTGATTGTGTGATCTAGTTTCTTAAAAAATTATGAAAAAAACTGCCACTTAATTATCCCGATCGTATTAATAACAAGATAGCTTAATGATAAAAACAAAAGGCCGTAGTGCTTATGCTTAAACGAAAAAAACGCCCACAAAATATTTCCACAAATCCACACATAATATCCTTGAAAATGCTGTAAAGAAATAAGCAATGTCCCCACAAGACTGAAAGCAGTTGCAGTCCATTCAATAATATGATGCCGCAACTTTTTTTCTATGACATATTTTGCCATGGAGTATAAAAGAAAGGTATGTTTAAAAGACTATGGTTTAAGATTAGAGAGATTAAATAATATTCCTTACTATTTCTATAATGGATAACTCAGAGATAGGTAACAATTGGACTAAGATAACTTCAAACCCTTTGGGAAATATCGTTAAAGGGGTCTATAAAGATCACAATCAGATAATCGCCGGCGCAATTCGATCTCATTTCAATAATAAACAAATCGTCGCTGCTGATTTCGGAGGCGGAAGTGGATCATTGATTAAAGATCTCAAAAGACTAATCAACGAGAAAGAATTGAATTTTACCAACATTGACAAAGATAAAAGTCTGCTTGATGAAGACTCTGTTTCAATAAAAAAGATTGTTGCTCATTTAGAAAATGTACAACTGAAAGATAGGTTTGATTTGATTATTATGAGATATGTCTTGCATTATAACAGTTTTAATATTCAGGATAAAATCATACATAAGGCTAGGTCTTTGCTTAAGAAAGAAGGATTGTTTATTCTTCATCACTGTGGCTCAGTTGACCATACTCATAAACAAAAATTGAATAAGCTATTTTCAACACCAGTTATATCAGAGAAATTGGTAAGAAAGAATCCTTACTGGTCTACATGGAGTGAAATAAGCACATTGTTAAAAAACAATAAATTTAAAATAAAAGTACTGGAACAGTACAAGATTCCTATCGGAGATTTATATAAACAACGATATGACCTTACAGACGAAGAAGATAAAAAATTGCATGATTATCTAGGGAGTTATGACTTTATCGATTACGTCATTTCAGGGAATACCTTACAATAGAAAGTTATTCCCTCTCCAATATCTCAGCTCGTATTCCTTTCTCCTTACAACCATTAACAAATCGTTCAGCATCATTTTTCGTCCCGACAATGCTTCCCCAATGCATCGGTATAGCCAAAGAAGGCTTGATGATTTCTGCTGCGCGAGTAGCTTCCTCTGCATTCATCGTATACGTACCACCGACGGGAAAAAGACATACATCTGCCTTCACGGAATGCATTTCTTTAATAAAATCACTATCGCCCGCGTGATACAGACGCGTCCCCCCGCAATCAATAATATATCCAACCCACGCATTATCGCGAGGATGAAATTGTTTTCCAAGATTATAAGAATGAACCGTATGAAAATTAATTCCATTCACCGTATACTCTTTTCCTGACTCAACAAGAAGCGAGTTTACATGCGGCGCAACTTTTCCCAATTTACTTTGCACATCGTTTGTTGAAACAACGATTGTTTCAGGCTTGATTATTTTTTTAATATCTTCAATCGAACAATGATCATAATGCGCATGCGTTATAAAAATAATATCTGCCTT
>JBDKJQ010000025.1:0-4233 GCA_039796495.1 archaeon
GAATTTTTAGAATTTTGCAGACAATCTTTTTTCCTGGCATCACATATTCTCGCAAGTTTCGTATTCGCCCTGGCGCTATCTCCGAAAATGTCAGCGTTCCTTCGCCATTATTGTCTATTCTTACGAACACCGTTGTTCCTATGATTTTATCAACGGTGCATAGAACAATCTGTCCTTCTTCAAGTTCATGCTTTGTTTTTGTGTCCATCCTAGAATAGAAAAGGGAAAGGTTATAAAGATTTGGATTAAGAATTAACTCAAGACTTCAATGATTCGCGCTTTTATCTCTGCTTTGCCGCCTTTTGGTTCTGCCACAATATTATCGCAGATAAGGCACTTTACTTTTGTTGTTGCACCTTCAAAGATTGTCTGCTCATTCTTACAGCCTTGGCATCGGATTTTTATGAATCGGTATTTTGGTTTGCTCATAAAAATTGGTAGAGAAGAGAGTTTTTAAATACTGCGGTTTTTTCTGGAGATACGGCATCACACCTTCACCAGTTCGTATTGTAACTTGTTTTTTACGAGTTCAATAAATTTTTCTTCATCTTCCAGCAAAATAGTGCATCCTGCTGCGTATTTATGGCCGCCTGATTCTCCTCGTCCTAGTGAGGCAGTTATCTCATTTAGCAATTCTTTCAGATTTCTGTTTGCTTTTCTTCCTGTCATCCTTGTTGATATCTTGATTTTATTATTGGTATAGGCCATGGCTATGATAATTGTTCCTTCCTTGTAGACGGAAGAAAATGAAAGGATAGACGCGAGTGTTCCTATAATTGTATCCTTGATATTATTTTTTGCGTTGATGATCACATATTCTTCACCTTTTATGAAGTTATTTTTTTCTATGAACTTTAATCCAGATATAATGTACTGACGGTATTGTACGTAGAGGCGCGCTGCTTTTTTCCGTGCATCGCTGTTTCCTAAGCACACTAGCAATGCAATATCTGGCCGGTCCATCCTACTGCATGCATTGATTATGGCTGCAATCTCCCGGGCATCTTCTATCTTATTGAAAAATTTTATGAGGTATAAATTGCCGATATAGTCAAATGTTTCAGCAGGAAGTCTGAGAGTTATTGCGGTCGCAAGACTTTTCATCTCGCTGTCCGTAAGATCAATTAATGCTTTGTAGTGCTTTCCTATTTTTTCAATACCTGCTTCTTTCAGCAGCTCTATCACATTATTCCAGTTTCCTGTTATGCCGGGAATAAATGGGCGTGAAGAAAATTCCAATGTCTTGTCTAATGGCCGTGTTGATGGATAGAGCAACAACCCTCTTTTAATCCTGACGTCTGCTTCATTGATGATCTGATTTCGTATTTTGTTGATATTTTTCTCCATGGTGTCGCCGACCATGCCAATAACCGCTAAATGCGCAAGGTCTTTATTTTCCTCTGTCAGCGTTCGCGCGAACAAATAAGAAAGCTCTGCGCTGCATACTTCCTGATAGTCATCGTGCAGATGAGGATTGAGAATATGCAGGTTTTCAGGAATCACTGATCTTATCTGCAACTCGTGATGGTCAATGATAAATATCTCATTTTTTAATCTTGAGAGAGAATCTATTCCTGCTGATCCAATATCAACCAGGATTATTACTTTATCTATCGGTATTTTTTTGATCTCTTCCTCTGAAAATTGCTTCACTATTTTTGTTGAGAAATTTTTTTCAAGTCGTTCGAGTGTTTTTGTTAGAATAGTAGTTGAGGTTATACCATCTGCATCAAAATGTCCTATCAATTGTATTTGTTTCTTTTCTGTCTTTTCTAAGAATATCTTCACAAACTCTTCAATGTAGCTCTGCATAATACCTCTTTTTGATATGTTTAAGTGTGATACGCGCGAATATCAGCGTTCTTGATATTCACTTCTCTTTTTCAATTTCGCTTTTGTTATAATCATTGCGCGTCCTGCTTTTTTATCGTTCCTGTATCGTTGATTGTGAGCAGTTATCTTTTCAACTTTTTTTTGTAGATTGAGAATGGTCGGTTCCTGAAATCTGTCTTTTAGTACGTCCTTTATCTTAAAATTGTATAATTTTACTTTTGGAATACCGTATTGATCCTTTAAAACGAGTCCGATTTTTTCTGCTGTGAGGCCTTTGTCCGCAAGTTTGAGGATAATTGATCTTACTTCATCTTCAGAATATTTTAGCCATACCGGCTTTTCTAGCTTTCCTTTTTCTCTTATAGATTTTAGTTTTTGCATGATTAGTAGGATGAAGGTTGGTTTAAAAAGTTTATTATTGCAATAAATTTGTCGACGGTGTAATCTTACCTTTCCTGAGAGATACCTGCTATTTTTGAGGAGTAGAAATCCTTATAAAACTTCAAGAACTTTGTTGGTTAGCAGCCCCATCGTCCAGCGGTCAAGGATACGAGGCTTTGGACCTCGCGACCCAGGTTCGAATCCTGGTGGGGCTATTTATTATCGCGAAGCGATAATACATTTACCCAAGATATGCACTTTACTACCAGTTTGAATGCAACAAATTGCTTTGCAATTTGTGCTCCCAAAATTTTCTGAAAGAAAATTTTTAGGATCTGGTGGGGCTATCAATATTCGCCTACGGCGAATATTATTTATATTTCTCAGGAATGAGAACTTGGATGGTTTGATGAGCATTTTCATTTTGACACAATAAAATAAATAACGAAATGGAAATGTGAACACTGGTAGGACTATTTCTTTTTACATCAATCTTAATATTTATCTTTGTATCTTCCCCTGCTTTCAACTTTTTTTAACTGCTTGATAATTTCTTTATATTTTTTTGGCTTGTAGTTTTTGATAATTACTTTCATGCACTCGGTTGCTATCGTTACATGTTTTGCTTCGAGTGCTTGCTTGAGTACGTGCAAGTCAACTGCCTTATCTTCAATTTTTTGGGAATGAAATGCGAGGCCGAAGTCAATGAGATAGAGTTTATCTTCTTGGTAAATCATGTTTGATGTGGTAAGATCTCCATGAATAATATCCTGATCGTGAACTTTTGCTATCGCTTTTCCGATCAGAGTACTTACCTTTTTGTAGTCTAATTTTTCCAAGAAGTCTGCAAGTTTTTTACCTTTAATGTGTTCTAGGGTTAGCTCTTTTTTTTGCTCATCTGTCTTGATTATTTTTGGTACATTGATTATGGGAGAAAGTTTCTCCAGAATTTTTGCTTCAGAACGTGTTCGTGTTTTTCTCAGTTTTTCGTCGATGAGCTGATGTCGATAGGATTTTTTTATCCTTTGCTTTAGAATTGTATCTTTATATTTGATAAGAACTGCTTCTGCGCCTTGGAAGATGATGTTAGTCATAATATTAATTATTAGATAGTCTGTTCCATATGCTTGGAGTTTCTATTTCAATTTCATTCATTTTTATATTTTTTATAATATAATGTTTGCCAATTATTAATTGATCCCCTTCAGATAATACCTTTAGGTCATAATACTGATCTTTTTTTGAGCATTCATATTTATAATTAGATAGATTAAGATAGAAAACAGTGACCCATTGATTTCTGTTATCTGTTTCTATGCAAATTAAAATTTTGTCAAATATTTTTCCAGACTCATCTTTTATTATTTCAGACGGGTGATTTGTTATCAATCCCCATAAAATGCTCCCTATGATAAGTTCTACTAAAAATATGATAACGATTCTAATTTTACTTCTTTTGTTATTTTGTCCTTTCATTCTTTCCAGAACAACAAAAACAATGTTGTTACTATCATCAATGTATCTACGATCATGCAATAGGTGCAATATGCCTTCAGAATATATGCCTGGATATAGATAAACCTGATTGCGGTCAGCGAGCCGATAATTGCTGCTATTTGCAAAAATAATTTTTTATTCCTTGATGGTTTTTTGTGCTGCATGATGCTGACTATTATCAATAGAGCAAAAATTGCAACGCCGTAATATGCGTTATAGATACCGAAGGTTTGTGCATAGTGAGAGGTTTTTACAATATCACATCCTTCACCTTCCCTGCATATGGATGGAATTCCCTGGATGCTTAACAGCACCGATATTATGAACATTATCGTAAATAACAGGGATATTATCCGGTATTTCATTATTTTGGTTATTTTTAATGGTTTAAATAGTTTTAGAATTTATTTTTATGAGTGGCCTATTACTTTCAATTATGTAGTTCTACATCAGGTAATCCTCTAAAATCATTATCCCTTGTTATCAGCAATGATTGATTGGTGATTGCACTTGCATAAATCA
>JBDKJQ010000026.1:0-2893 GCA_039796495.1 archaeon
CAGAGCGTATTATCCTGGCCTTGGCTATGGCACAACATGGCCCAATTCTGATAACATAAAGAAAACCCTCTGCGAAGATGGCAGAAAGAGAAGATTATCTCAGGCAATAAATTTGGCATTCAAAATTTTTCACGAAGGATCTTCTACCGAACTTCGTCAGAAATCTACATCTCATCCATGACTTCGATGCCTAAAAGATAGAGGGCATTTTTCATTGTTGTTCGAAACGCATCGACAAGCTTGAGACGAAATGCTTCTTCTTCGCTATCGATGACTTTTGTGGTGTGATAAAATTCATTGAATAATTGCGCGAGATGATATGCATAATGCGCGATGATGCTGGGATCGAGTTTTTCTTCAGCCCTTTTTATTTCTATAAGGAACTGTGCAATCTTTTTTATCAATGCAGCTTCTTTTTCCGTCAATTCCTGCGGGATAGTATGTTTTGCTTTCTTTTTTGATTTTTTCATTATTGATGAGGCTCGAGCGTAGGCGTATTGGAGGTAGGGGCCGGTGTCGCCGTCGAAGTTTGTCACATCCTGTTCGTTAAAGATTATTGTCTTGTGTGTTGATTGAGAGAGCATTGCATATTTTATTGCCCCTAAAGTTATCTTTTTTGTTTTTTCCTCAAGCTCTTTTTGTTTTAGTTCTTTATTCCTTTTTAATAACTCTTTTTTTACTAATTCTTTTATCTTATCTCTGGTGTCATCATAGAGGATGACTTTTCCCTCTCTGGATTTCATTTTTCCCGTTGGAAGATTGACCAGCTCATAGGAGATATGCTGCTGTTTTTTTGCATTTTTTGGATTGAATAATTCTAGTGTCTTGAATAATTGCTGGAAATAAAATTTTTGTTCTGAACCGACGATATGTAATATTCTTTCAGGATTATGCTCCTTGTCCATTAACTCCGCAAGATACAGATCTTTTGTTGAATAGAGGGGAGTTTCATCTGACTTTAGAATAAGAAAAATACCGAGGTTGTATTTTTCCAGATCCATGATTATTGCGCCTTCACTTAATTGTGCTACGTTGTTTTTTAACAATTTTTTTGCCATTTGAATGCCGGTTTTCTCAACTTCGCTCTCGAAATAAAATCTGTCGAAGTGAACATCAAAATCGGGATAGACTTCTGTTTCAAAATAGTCAATGCTCCATTGCCTCGTTTTTTTCCAGAGTTCACTCAGTTTTTTGTCTCCTGCGTATAATCTTTGGTTTATTTCATTAATTTCCTTTTTAATTGTTTCATCTTCCGCAGCTGCACTTGCTTTTGCATAGACAATGCCAAGCCATTTGCCCTGATCTTTTTTTGGCATTTCAAGATTTAATTTTTTTAAGTTCATGAATCCCCAGAGTGTTTTTGCGACGTGCATGCCGACATCTCCCTGATAATTCGCCCTTACTACTTTATAGCCAGCATTTTCAAGAATTCTGCAGATAGATTCTCCGAGTGCAATATTTCTGGTGTGTCCCACATGAAATGCCTTATGAGTATTGGCGTGGCAATATTCCACCATAATTTTTCCTTTTTTCTTTCCTTTGCCATAACTTTCGTGCATGTTATCAAGGATATATTTTGCTAGCAATTTTTTATTGACAAAAAAATTCAGATACGGGCCTTTTGTCTGGATGTTTTCTATTTGGGGAATCTTTTTTATTCTTGTTGAAAGGAGGTCTTTGAGGTGCTGTGCGATTTCTATCGGGGATTTTTCAATAAAAAAATCCTTTTCAACGTCTTTCCACATATCGTCGTAGTTTTTTGGATTGGACAGAAAAAAGCAGGGAAAAGAATAATCGCCTAAATCAGAAGTGGGAGGGACTTCAAGTAAAGCGTTTATTTTTTCTTTGGGTAATTTTGTTGTTTCTTCTAATATTGTCACTATTTTTTCTTTGAACATGTTGTTATGTGGAGGAATATATTTATAAAATTGCGTGTCTTGCTTTTTTGAGAGATGTTATGGAACGTTGTGTTTTGTGTGATGAAGATGTTGCCGGTGAGCACGGCAAATTGCGCGGGACCATTGTTCGCGCGAAAAACCTTGAGAGCAAAAATGAATTTCTGTATGTATGTTCTTCGTGCCAGCGGCAGGAGGCATGGGTTGAGAAGGCAAAGGTGAAAGGGGTTTAGGTTTTTGTCTCACAAAATTTATAAGGATTGTTTTGCAAAATTACTTTAAGCGGGGGTTCCAGAGTGGTCAAATGGGCAGGACTTAAGATCCTGTGGCTTAGTGCCTTCGTAGGTTCAAATCCTACCTCCCGCATATGGTACGATTAACCTCTCCGGGTCATCGATGGTATGTTGCCTTAGTTTTGGATAGCCAACAACAGTATAGTGTCAGAAGTTCTTTTGATTGTATGTATTATATATTTGAAGAGAGTGCTCGCCTGACACAAGAAAAAATTGTGGCTGTAAGACATCAGGTAACCGATGAAGATCTGCGGATATTGTTTGGTCGTTCTATCGGGAATGATACACCGATTCACCCTGAAGATTGCCCGTATAATGCACACGATTTTTTGGAAATGCTTGCAAAAGCATTCACCGATCAATTAATTACTCGTTCGCCGCAGGAGGCACTTGATAACCTGTGCGATTATATTGAGACGCATTAGAAACTCTTAAAAACTCATTTTTCTTATCTTTTATGCAGACAAGCGGCGGGTTAGCTCTCCGCCTTATTGCATGTGAGCTTTATGCAAGCTGATGAGGGGCGTGACAGACAGTTCAACAAGTCTTATTGCGGACGTTGAGGTTTTGTCCTTCTTGATCAGATTTGTGTGAAATGGGTCAGATCTTGATCGAAGCAGCCCTAAACATTGGTTATGATGCTTGGAGGGTAGCAAAGCTGAGAAAGTAGTAAGGTAGCTTTTTGAGTTGTTTGAGGCAAACCTC
>JBDKJQ010000027.1:0-11355 GCA_039796495.1 archaeon
AACCTCTCTTAAAAAAAAGAAAATCGGAAAAAAATTATAAAAAAGAAAAAAAAGAAAAATTAATAATAATTTGTTTCTCCGAATTCTTCAGATTCTGCTGGTTTTCGTGTCAACAATACAATAAGTATTATCAACAAAACGACAAATATGATAACCAAAATAACGGTAAGTATTACCACAGTATTTGGTTTATCTGTCGCTGAAACAACAGTTCTTGGTCCAGTAGCCTTTTTCTCTACGTTGACAGTAAATGCAACTTGTTCTGTACTTCCAGAATCTCCAACTGCATTAACCACAACTACGTAAGTACCTTCTGGCACACTGTCTGAAGCTTTCACTTTAACTTTTGTTGTCTTGCTTGATTGAGGGTCAACAGTCACAAGCGGCTCACTAACTTCTACGAAGAATCCTTGAGATTCCTGTGGAGTCACAGTGAACACAACCATTCGGTCATTAGGATTCATAAGGACAACATCAAATGTTGCCTCTTCTCCTGGTGCGATGGTCTTTGTTGTTACTGAAGGTAAAACTCTCGTTTCAACTCCTCTCACAACAACTCTGCTTGTTTCTTTTGCGCTTGCGTCATAATTGTACGCTTCTACTTCCATCTCATAATTGCCAGGAGCAGCAGTTCGTGGTATAGTCAGATAAACTCTTCGTTCTCGAGCGTCATTGACATTATCGTCAAATTCATCTCGGACAGAATCAAGATCTCCAACATATACCTTGTTGCTTATTCCCAATGCAGGTATAGAGACTTTCACATACACATTGTCAAGTCGCTCAAAACCATTGTTCTCAACAACAACATCCACTGCAAGAGTTTCTCCTGCACTGACAACTTCGTTGCTGTCAACAGATAAAACGTTCAAGCTGTAAAGGTCCGATTGAACCTCTACTGGATAGCTTAACTCAACTGACTCTTTTCCTCGGGCACTTACGCGCACAAGAAGTTCAAGATCTTCCTGAGTTAATTCATCCAAGTCCATGGTTGAAGGCAATTTCAAAGATAATCGCTTAACATAGCTATTACCTTCGAATACGTGGAATCGAGAAGTTTCATCTTCTATGTCATCCTTGTATCCTTCAATGTAGGCCTTCACTTCAACATCAGTTATCTCTTCATGAGATTCGTCCACGCCGTCTTCATCGCTATCACAGTTATCGTTAACCATGAATTCGACTTCAACAGGAATAGTTGAAGAAGTTATTTCTCCAAGCGCATTCCCTGCGAGTTCACTCGTATAAGAGATACCGTTGACTTCAACATCAGTTATTGCTACAAAATCACCATTGGTGCATGCAGCAGAAACAGTTGTTAAAGCAAAAGCTAAAGCAAAAAGTGTTACAAAAGATACAAAAATTGCTTTGCTTTTCATTGTTCAGGTATAAAATTTAATTAATAGAAAGAGCGAAAATCGATTTATAAACATTTCTATGGTGTAGTAACTAGTAAATAATTACAATTGTGGAAATATTTATATAGTAGACCATGGTATACCGATAATGGCAAAACCAACCGATAAGAAGGAAGAAGTCACGACTATAAAAGTTTATCGAGGGACAAAAGAGCGATTGAACAAACTGAGAGAGTATGGCAGGGAGTCGTATGATGAGGTATTACGAAAAATGTTCTTTATCATTAATTCCTTAAAGAAAGACCCGCAGCAGGCACAGAAGATACTGGATAAGATTGATTCCTCAATCAAAACTAAGGAGAAGTATACCGAGGTATATCCTGAAAAGAAGGAAAAAGGAAGTGAAAAGAATGGAGAGAGGAAATGAAATGTTTTCAATGCAAGAAAGAGATGAACGAACTTCCTTACACGTGTCGTTATTGTGGGCATTTGTTTTGTTCTAATCATAGAATCCCAGAAGATCATTCTTGTAAACCCATAGAAAACATTAGAAATCACAATGAAGATAAATGGAAAGAAACAGTGAAAGATATTTATTCTCCAACTTATAATAAACAAAAAAATTCTAAGATTAATAATAAAAGTAGGGCCAGAAATTATAGTGAGGAATTATCCGACTGGTTAGGAGAATGTGAATATCATTCTTATGACTATACCTATAGATTAAAATATCTTTTTCCTACAATTTTAAAGCTTGTATTCTCTCTTATAGTTCTTTCTATAATCTATTCCAATATCCAAAACTTAAATGAAATAACAATTCTAATAATCAAAATAGGTAGCGTTTTGCTGCTAGCTGCTTTGTTTTTTATCATAAAATATGGCTATAAACTATTAGAAGAAATACCCAATTGGTTCAAGAGGCAAGAAAGATGGCTAAGATATCTCTTAATAGTGATTTTATTGTTTCTTTTATGGTATGGATACCAAAATAAAGAAACAGTTCTAAATCATCTCTTGGATACTTATAATGAGATTGATTTTTCTATTTTAAATCCTTTTAATCTTTCAAACATAGGCCTTATTGAAGATTTAGGATTAAACAAAGAGCCCAAACAATACGAAATTGCCGCTTTTTCCACTCTAAATGAATTAAGGAAAGAAAGGTCATATAATTTATTAGCTTTTGATCAAGGCCTATATGAATATGCTCTAGAGCTATCAAGAAATACATATAACAAGGTCGAATTTAATCCTGCATACGATTTTAAAATTGTAAAGCTTTTTCATTATGGAGATGAAAACCCTATAGAGAGTGAATATAAATCTCTTCCCTATTTACTTAACACCAAAATAATAGAGATTAAAGATTATAGTAAACATCAATATGGAGCAGTAGCTTGTTATAAAAATATTTGTTCTTATATAGGTTCTAAAACAAAAGGATCTTATATTTCTAATTATAAAGGTTCGGATAAATTTAATTCATTTTCTCAACCAAATATAAATGTTTACGATCTAGAAAAATCAATTCATAATTTAATTAATCAAGAAAGAGAAAATCAATGATTAAATTCTCTTTCTTGGAATGATAAACTTACGGAAATAGCGAGAGGGCATAGTCAAGACATGGCTCAGAATAACTATTTTAGTCATGAAAATTTAAATGGACAAGACCCTACAGTAAGAGCCTCGATAAAAGGATATGAATGTTCTAAAGATTATGGATCATATTATACTGAAGGGATAGTCGAAAACATTGCTATAACCCCTATTGGAAATGTTATGGGTTGTGGAAGTGTATATTCTAATGACGAAATTGCACGATGTACTGTTTCAGGGTGGATGGAGAGTCCAGGACATAGAGAAAATATATTAACTTCCACCTATGATATCCAAGGAATAGGTATTGCAATATCAAAAGATAATAGAATTTATGTAACAGAGGATTTTTGTTAGTTAACCTAACCCTTCCACACCTTCATCCCCTCAACCGAATCCTCAACCGGTGTCGGCGATTCATTAATGATGACAATTGTCTTATTCTTTATCTTCTGCAATTCTGAAAGTAACTTTTTCCAATCTTCTTTCTCAGTTTTCTTGTGATGCTTCTCGCCTTTCTCTCCATAGACAATCCCTGAAAAATGGCAGTGCCAGTGAGAGGATTTTCCGAAAAGCCGCTTTATCTTTTCATAATCAACGACTTTATCCCGAGCGAGGATATGCGCAAAATCAATACAGAATTCACAGCCAGTCTCTTTCGCAAGTTTTTCAATCTGTTCAATGCTGCCAAATACGTTCACTTTCCCCATTGTTTCAACCGCAATTCTAATCTTCCATTTATTTTTTTTAATGACTTCCTGCATGTCAAGAATTGCATCCCGAATATTAGCATAAGTCTCCTCCGGCGCCATTTTTCCATAATATCCTGGATGAAAGACGACTCGATAACAGCCAAGTTTTTCTCCAACCTCACAGCATTTGATAATTCGCTGCTTGCTTTCCTCAATTTTCTTCTTCTCACTGCTATTCAGATTCACCCAATACTGCGCATGTATACTTAGTTTTATATTAAATTTTTCTGCAGCAGCGCGAATCATCGCCATGTCTGCATCATTTTTTATATACACGCCATAGGTGAATGCGATTTCACATGCACCCAGCCCGCGTTTTGAAAGATCCTCAAGATTTTTCACCGCATCTTTGACTGGCCCTAAACCAGCAGGTCCAAATATAATATCTGCCATAATAGAATAAGGAAATAATAATTTATAAGATGTTCTATGTCTATTTCCCACTCCAGTGGATAAATCTTTTCTCTAATAAGAATAGAAAATAATTAACACCGCTCCCCCGAACACTTCTTAAGTTTATTAAGCCGGGCTTTCAAATCTACAATCTCATTTGCATATGTAGAATCATCAACAGCATTGGTAAGTTGATACGGATCAGTACTTAAATCGTAAAACTCGCGCTCTCCTGTCATTGAATATTCTATATATACATAATTCTGAGAATGAACGCCTTGATGATTTCGGGGACTACTGGAAGTAGTTCCTGCCCAGTGTTCAAAAAGAAAATCCTCCCTCCAATTGTCAGATGGTAACCCTTGAATGAATGGCACAAGAGAACGGCCGTCGATTGACGAACGTTGATTAGCACCCGCAAGCTCAAGAATGGTCGGAGCAACGTCGATATTTAATGCAAACCCAGAAACCCTTTGCTGCAATCCCTGACGCATATCAGCAATAATAAAAGGAACGTGAATTGATTCTTCATAGGCAACATTCTTTTCTCCCTGAATAGAATGTTCTCCTAACAATAAACCATTATCTGACATAAAAATAATGACGGTATTATCCAACTCGCCATTTTTTTTAAGCGTATCAATAATTGAATACACTGCTTCATCGACTGCCTGCAGTGAGCGTATTCTGTTTTTTCGCAGGGTATCAATGCTATTCCTATCAGCGTCGCTTAATGGCTCAAGCCTTTGAATCCAACCAGGCTTATCACTTACCTCTTCATTAAATGAAGGAGACCTATTAGTTGGCACATCATTAAACAGGGTTACATGCCTTACTGCAGGAATGGCAGGTTTGTGTGGTGCAAACGGAACAAAATAAACAAAAAATGGTTTATCATCATTCTTTTCGCTATTTTCTATAAAACTATTTACTTTGGTAACAAGAACATCTGTTGAATAATCAGATGCCACATTTCCGTAGTTCACAGATTTTCCATTTTCAGACAGTACATAATTGTAATAAAAATCCTCTTTGGCATTTTTACCTTTGCTTTCGACAAAAGCATTCCACTCATTCCATCCAGGAGGTATATAGTTTGCATCTTTGTATCCATTAAGATATTTTCCAAATAATCCTGTGGTATAACTTGCTTTTGTGAGCCAGACCGGCAAAGTATTTCGATCATTAAAAACGTCAAAACCTCCGAGCGGAGCCAGATTGCTTCGAACATTATGATTATGTGCATACTGCCCGGTTAAAATTGATGCGCGAGAAGGACAACAAAGAGAAGTCGTCACATATCCATTGACAAATGTGGTACCTTGTGATTCTACCAATTGTTTAACATTCGGCATATAGTGCAATTCATCCACACGCTGATCATCAGTTAAAATAAAAACAATATTAGGTTGAGTTCCCGATGATTGAAATGTATCAGAATCTAAAAAATAATTAAGCTGAAGAAACACTATCGCGCATACAATAAGTACTAAAAAAAATGCTACAAAAAATACTAAGAATTTTTTAGAAGCCATACTATTTTAAAATCACACCCCCACAAACTCTTCCTGGATCTGTCCCAGATTCTTTATCAGATAATTATGCATACGCTGTATCAACACATCTTGAATGCCTTCTTTTAATTTTCCTGAACAGGAAGCAAGATCATTTTCAGGAAATCCTCCGCTTGATCGTAACACACTGCATTCCATAGACTGCCCTTGCAGTTTTTCCATATCGACGTTTCCCTCTTTGAGGGCAAGCAAAGTAACCTCAACTAAACACGTATTTTTATCGACGGATTTTTTAATAACATACCTCCATATGGTGTTGTCATCTTCCCTCACAAATTCAGATTTTTTGCAAGTGACTAAAGCATCCTGATAACACGCAAAATCTCTGCAAATAGTTAATTTTAGAAAGAAAAAATAAAAGAGAACAGCAAGGATGATTGCGATAATAATTATGATAAGATAATTCTTAAAACTAAATAATAATTTCCCCTCCTCTTTTTTGAAATCCAGCATCTATATATGAAATAATCAATGTTTTTAAGTTTGATGATTTTGATATATGAATGAAACTAGAAGAAATTCCTCAGGTGCAGCTTATTGTCTTTGATAAAGAAAGAGAACAAGAAGAAGCGCTTGTTTTGCATCAGCATTCTTATTACAGCTCTCGCTTTGTCGAAATTCAGCACAGATCTACATTACACTATTATGTATATGCCCATAATAAATTTAAATCCCATGGAGGAGTTTTCCAAAGGTTTATGAGAAGTATAGAGAATGTCGCTGTTTCAGAAGGCTTTGCCGTAAGAGGAGGAGGAACAATCTTTATCGAGGGTGGAAAAGTTTCACTATATGATTTTAGTGCAGACTATGGACCGTATCATCCACAGGCAATCAAATCAATCGTTACTGATTTTTTCTCACAGCATTTTCCAGAGGCAGATGTAAAATTTGGATGATAAGATTTAATAAACAGCATCATCGCAAGGATTAAGTTATTTTTAAAAGTCAAAATTATTTCTTTTTCTTCTTTTCCTTCTTCTCTTCCTCTTCAATCGGTGCAGTAGAATGATGCGCAGTGTCTTTGGTGCCTCTCACAAGATATTCAACGCTTTTGTCTCGTTTCTGTTTCTCGTCAGTTAAGGGTCCAGTCACTTCAACCATTAATCCAGGCAATCCAGTACCGACAGGAACAGGCTGATTCAAAATGATATTCTCGATGACAGAGTTAAGTTCATCCTTATTATCTTTCAATGTGGCATTGACAAACTGCTTGATCGGTGTCTCAAAACTTGCTCGTGCCAAAATAGAGGATTTCTGTGAGATGATTCCCATTCGGGTTATTCCCTTAACACTTCCTTCTGAAGTCATCGCATCAGCGACTAATTTCGAATGTCGTTCATCAATTTCCAATCCTTGTGAATTAGTTACTTTTTCAATTTCCCGCATGATTGTTGCGCGCGCAACCTCAACACCAAAAACATCGCACACTTCATGAATATCATTGCTAATAGTTCGCGATGCATCAACTTCTTTGAATGCAATAATTTCTTTCAGATTTGTTCCTGCAGTCAGGATAATGTAATCATCTTCCCGCTTCACAACAAGAATTTGCGACACGCCCTTAATACCGGAGATATGAGTCTCTTTTATTTTTTCTTTCAACTTGTACATTTCTTTAAAGTCAAGTTCTTTTGCATCAAACATAATGGTGTTGCCAGAAAGCTTGCATTTTCTTCCAAGATCGTTTAGTCGTTTCGTAATAGTTTCAATCGTGGAATGTACCCGCTTCACTGATTCATTGTCTATAGCCGCCTCAATCTTTTTATCAGAGAAATTAATTTTGATTGTTTTTACAATATCTTTCAGTCTCACTTCTTTTATTTTCTCAGCCAAAACTTTCGCATCTTTTTCATTGCTGTAGTCTCGTTTCAAAAATATTTCCATTTCTGGTGTTGAAGGTGTTCGTCGCGCATCAAAAATCTCGATCAGACGAGGAAGTCCTGAGGTAACCTGCATCTCTGCAACTCCGGCAAAATGGAATACGTTTAATGCCATTTGCGTCGACGGTTCTCCAAATGATTGTGCTGTCACAATGCCAATTGCTTCTCCTGGCTCAATATCCTTGTCCTTATGCAACCCTGAAACATCCTTACCATCTTCTCCGTATCTGTATTGAATAATGCGTCCTGCACCATCTCTGACTGTGTGATCATATTCAACTCTGATATCCTGTAATGCATTCGCAAGTCTTCTATAAAGGTATCCTGACTTTGGTGTTCGCAAAGCTGTATCCATCAGCGCATCTCGTCCGGTGATTGCTCCAAAGAAAAATTCATACGGTTTTAATCCTCCGATAAATGAACTATAGATAAATCCTCGTGCTTGGGGAGACAAGTCATGTTCTTTAAAGAATGAAAGAGTTCTATTGCTGAATCCTATACCAATTCGCTTTGCCCATAATGCCTGCTGTCCGACACAACATGCCATTTGCGTGATATTAAGGACACTTCCACCAGAACCAGAGTCCATCATGATGCTGATAGGATTGTGTTTGTCAACTTCTTTGCTGACAACTTTTCCGATTTTTGTTCGAATACCGTTTAATGTCTGCAGAATTTTTATTTCCCGTGTCTCTTCCGCAGTTTTTCCCGGAATAATTTCAAGTGTTCCGGCATGGAACTTTTCAATGAGTTCATTCGTCGTCTTTTCCGCCTCTTCAACAATTTCCTGGGTTGACTTGCGTACTTTATCATTGACATTTAAATCTTCAAGTGAGATAGTAAAACCGTGGTTAACCAGATAATGCGTTCCAATCGAGAACGATTTTTCAAGCACATTAATAGTTTCTTTTCTGCCAATCTCTTTGTCAAGATGTTTCAATAAATTTCCAGATTCAACACCAAACACATGCTCGTCAACAATACCCTCATCAATCTTGCCCTTGCTGATTGAGAATGTCTCGCCTTTTTTTGTCTTGCTTTTGTAATCAATCTTTGGAAGCAGTTCTGAAATAAGTTCATTACCGGTTATTTTATTCTTAAAATTATCTTTAATAATGCCTGCATTAAACAGCAATTGAGAGGCGTCTGCTTTGGACAGTGTATCCTGGCTCAGTAAAAAATTTCCGGTGACTGCATCGACAATGCATCCAAGCAGATTGCTGTTATCCTTGCAGGAGATTAAATTATTGTAGACATCAAGTAGGATCTTTGCTTCTGCTCGCGCTTCTTCAGACTGAGGAACGTGGATATTCATTTCATCTCCGTCAAAATCAGCGTTATACGGAGGTGCTGTTGCAGGATGAATCCTAAACGTTCGATACGGCAGCACGCGGACAAAATGCGACATTAAACTTGCACGGTGAAGACTCGGGTGTCTGTTAAATAAAACAACGTCACCATCAATTAATTGTCGCTCGACAACATATCCCGGCTGCAATTCTTCCAGGATTTCTTTTTTCAGCTCATTCGTGATTCTTTTTCTTCTGCCGTCAGGCCTGATGACATAATTTGCCGTCGGATAATGCTCGTTTAAAATTATTTTTTTCATCTTTTCTATATTTAAGGTAGTAACTTTTTCATTGACCGTAAGGATTTTCGCAATTTCAAACGGCACACCGATCTCATTCAGATGAAGCGCAGGATCAGGTGAGATGACCGTTCTCGACGAAAAATTGACTCGCTTTCCTGCCAAGTTATGACGTATTCGTCCTTCTTTTCCTTTGATTCTTTCAGTAATTGTTTTCAGTGGTTGACCAGAACGATGTCGCGCAGGAGGAATTTTTGCGATAGAATTATCAAAAAAAGTTGTAATGTGATACTGCAACAGATCCCATAAATCCTCGATAATAACTTCAGGCGCTCCTGCATTCAGATTTTCCCATAATCGCTGGTTTGCCCGGATGATATCAGATAATTTATGAGTAAGGTCATCCTCACTTCGCTCGCCGCTTTCAAGAGTAATAGACGGCCTGACCGTAACCGGGGGAACAAGTAATAAGGTCAATACAACCCATTCTGGTCTGAAAATTTTCGGATCAATCCCTGCAAGTTTTGCCTCCTCATCAGGAATTCGTGAAAGCATGTCCCTGATTTCCGTCGGGAAAAGTCGCTTTTTCCCCACCTTGAAAGTCGCGGGTTTTTGCAATTTCACTTTTTCCTGTTCAGCCAGGCAATACGGACATCGTTTTGAGTCTTTTGCTCTTTTCAGGCGGTCTTTGATAGTTTTGTATTTTTTAATGTCTTTTTCTTTCACCATTAACTTATTGCATTGAGAGCAGTAACAGCGCAAGAATAATTCTGCAACCGGAATATATTTTATGTGGAACACTGGTCGGGCAAGTTCAATGCTTCCCGGATGCCCAAGACATTCTTTCAATCGCCCACCGCATGTTCGGCATCTCACTCCCGGATCAATTGCGCCCAGACGCAGATCCATCAGCCCTCCATCAACAGGATATCCGTCGACATCATACAATTCAGGTGTTACGATTTTTGCCTTGCTTACTTTTTTGATTTCTTCAGGACTCAGCAAGGTAAATTGCAGGCTTTCAACTTGTTTGCGGACATATTTTTGTGGCATGTTATCGTAATACTCCTTCAATAGTATTTATTTGAAAAGTTTGAGCTGCACCACGTCCAAGAACATAATAAGTCCGAAAGTTATTGTATATTTGCAAAGACATTATCGATTCATTTATCATTGAATTTATTCTACTATTGTTTTCATTTATTGTCGCTTGAATTCTTTCTACACCTTTCAGCATATCGTCTATCATTATTATTGATCTGTCATAAAATTCACATATTCCAGTTAGTAGATCTTTACTCATATTTATTCTTCAAATTAAATTTAGTTTTAATATGCAGGGATTGGATTTCATCGACGAGCAATTTGAACGCATACGAAATTTCTACCGGTTCAATTTCTTGTGAATTACACAAAGGACATTGCAGTTTTCCCCGGATATAATCCTCAATTGCAATTGCGCCGCACTTTGAACAGATATGCAACACTACCTTGTCAGAATCATAACGCTCTTTCAATAATAATGACGCGCCATGTGCAACAAGCGCCTGCTGCTCCATTTCTCCGAGGCGCAACGCTCCGCCTTTTGCTCTTCCTTCAATCGGCTGCCGTGTCAATAACGTAACTTTTCCTGACGCGCGCGCATGCATTTTATTGCCGACCATATACTTTAATTTCAGATAATACATATCTCCGATGTAAATTTTCAGTTTCATCATCTTGCCGCTGATCGGGTTATAGAAAGTTTCCTTGCCATCGCTTCTGAATCCTAAGTCGTCCAGTTGTTTTTCCAAATCTTCTATCTTCTGTCCGGAAAAACCAGTACCGTCGATAATTTTCCCTGACAAGCAACCAACCTTTCCCGCCAAGAGTTCAATCAAATAGCCGACCGTCATTCGGCTTGGAATCGAGTGAGGATTGAAAATAATATCCGGCTTCACACCCCGTGCAGTGAACGGAATATCGTTTTCAGGAATGATCGCGCCGATAACTCCTTTTTGTCCGTGTGATGTTGCAAACTTATCTCCTAATTCAGGAATTCGCGGATCTCGCGTTTTTACTTTGACGACTTTGTTTCCCTGCCCGTCTTCAGTGATAAACACCACATCAACAATGCCCTGCTCCTCTTGTCTGATGACCGAGCTTGCTTCTTTTCGTGTCTTAATGGAAATCTCTCTCACTTCAGATAAAAACTTCGGAGGAGACGTT
>JBDKJQ010000028.1:0-10681 GCA_039796495.1 archaeon
GTTGGTTATGGCCTTATGATTTCCATGTTTTATTTTTTGTACAAACTTGTGTATGTGTATTTATTCAATCCTGAACTTGTGAAAGCAATAAAAATTCCGCCGCTGATGCCGCTAATCCCGTATTTACCAGAAGCATTTAAGATAGATTTCTTGCCGCCGTTTTATTTTACATACTGGATTATCGCGATTGCAGTTATTGCACTCTTTCATGAATTTGCCCATGGCATTGTTGCCCGACGGTATAATGTGAAAATCATTACAACAGGATTTGGATTTTTAGGTCCGTTTTTGGCAGCATTCGTTGAACCGAATGAAAAGCAGATGAATAAAAAGCCAAAATATCAGCAGATAGCAATTCTCTCTGCAGGAGTCTTCACTAATTTTATGCTGGCGATCATTTTCTTTTTATTGTTATCTGGATTTTTTGCTGCTGCGTATGTTCCTGCTGGCGCATTATTTAATACTTATACCGTTGGCGGTGTTGCACTGAGCTCTATTACTTTTATCGATGGTAAACCGATAAGCGATACTTCACGGGAGGGAATCCTGCAGTTAATTGAAAAAAATAGTCTCACTGATGATCTCGTGCTCGGAAGCAATGGAAACCAACTTCATCTCACTAAAATTGTTGCTGACAACAAAAATTATTATACAACTGTTGAGAACTTGAAGACGCAACTGGGTGAAGAGAGTGATATGATTCTGGCGTATGAAGATCTGCCTGCCATCCATGCAGGCTTGCGTGGAACAATTGTGCAGATTGATGATGAGAAGATCTCAAATTATGAAGATTTAGTGAGAGTTTTGAAACGGTATAGTGCGGGAGATGCTATTTCCGTAAAAACAGTCGATACTGTTGATGGAAAAAAAGAGTCTCTTGATTATTCAATTAGCTTGGCAGAAGGGGATGACGGGCGCGCCGTTATCGGCATCGGGTATCTCGGCAGCAGAGAAGGCATGCTGACTACGTTAACAGAAGTTTTTAATTTTTTCAAGCAGCCGGCGACACAGTATGAGCCGCGCTTTAACGGGGATTTTATCTTGTTTATCTATAATCTCATATGGTGGCTTGCTGTCATTAATTTAAGCGTGGCATTGGTAAATATGTGGCCAGTCGGTATTTTTGACGGTGGCAGAATGTTCATGCTCACGGTATGGGCAATTACTGGCAGTGAAAAAGCGGGAAGAATTGCTTTTAAAATTGCGACCTATGCTATTTTAGGAGCAATGTTGCTGCTTATGATCGGATGGTTTGGCGCGATTTTCTGATGAAAAAAAATGTGTTGATAACTGGAGCTGGCAGCGGTATTGGATTTGCGACGGCAAAACGTTTTGCGCAGGAAGGATATATTGTTATTGCGCTCGGAAGGAAAACAAGGGAGTTACAACAATTACGCGAGGCAATCGGTAACGAACACCATTTTATCCTATTTGATGTAACACAATTACATAAAATTCCAAAACTTATATCCTCTCTTGAAAAAAAGACCGGTGGGATTGATATTCTCATTAACAATGCCGGGATTGGCTTATTTAAAAAATTTGAAGAGATAAGTGATTCTGCAATTGATAAGATAGTAAGGACGAATCTTTTTGCGCCAATGGCGCTTTCTCGCGCGGTTTTTTCGTCTATGAAAGAACGCGGCGGCACTATTGTCAATATCGCAAGTGTTGCCGGCAAGCGGACGTGGAAACATCTCACTGCATATTCTGCGTCGAAGTTTGGCTTAATTGGATTTTCAAACAGCTTACGGCGGGAATGCAACTATTATAACTACCCTGTAAAAATTGTTGTGGTGTGCCCTCCTGCTGTTGACACACCTTTTTTTGCACATGCAGGTTATCCTGAGTATAAAAGAGATCATCCGGGCCAAAGTCTTCTTTCTGCAGACACCGTTGCTGATGAGATTTATCATGCTGTCATTAAAAACAAACGAGAAGTTGTTGTGGGCTGGCGTGCGAAAATCTTGGATAAAGCATATGCATTATCTCCTCGATTTATCGAATGGCTGGAAGATTGGGTGAAGAAGAAATAAATTATTTTTGCCTTACGTAAGAACTATCATACCCTTCATTTACTTTTTTTAGATAACTTATAAATTTTCTTAAATCTCTTTCAATTTTTTTCTCTGATTGCGCCTCAATGATTAATTCTGCATCGACCGGATTATTCTTGCTCTGGTGATCGTTATGAAAACGTAATAGAACTGTTGAATCTCCTATATGGTATACGATGCCTGATGTAGAATTAGACTCGCCTCCATCGAAAAAACCTTCGAGCCGCCCTAATTCACGATCTAATATTTTTGTTAACTCTGATTTAACTTCCCACGGTCTATCGAATGTATATGACTTTTTCATAATTCTTGTCACATCCACACCAAACCATCTTTGGTAAGAACAACAAATCTGATTCCCGCTGGGAGCGATAATAATGCAGAAATTAATGCCATGTGCTCTTTGCCGTCGCCTGACGCGATTGAGAGCGCAACTTCTGTCCCTCTTATTTTTCCCTTGAGTTTTTTTAATATCTCTTCTTTTAAGGGGACCACTCCTTGCGCATTCACTTCAATAAATTCAAACTCCTTCTTAGAATTAAATTTTTTTGCAAAATCCCCACCGATAAGAAAAATTTTCTCCCATTCATTATGGTTGATGACACCGGCCACCTGTCCCCATGAACCTTCACCTGCTCCCAAAAATGCGACGAGTTCCATTCAGAAATAATTTTATTAGATTTATAAGTTTATAGCTTGTTACGTATGATCTTTTTCTGCGACATTACATTTCTAAGTCAATCCGTAACTGCATGAGATCAGTGATATATCGTTTTATCTTCTTAAGATGGTGCACTAATTCGCTTCCTTCCTTATTGAATCTTGCAGCATTCATTTTTTCGGTTAGCTGCTCATCCTTCTCATAGAGCTCATTTGCCTTCTTTTCATCAAAGCTATAAAATAATCCGTAAAACAAATTAAGAAGATTATTTATGCGCTCGTGAATAGTTATTAACGCTGAATCATATTTTATTTTTGAGTTATTCACATGCGCCGCTATCTTCTTATACTCATCTCCGATAAACTCAAGTAAAAGGATGATAGAATACATGACCGACGTTTTATCCAATTTTTCATATCCTCTCTTATGTAACGCCCGCAGGCAAAAGTCGGCAAACTTATCGACATTTACGTCGGTGCTTGCGATGATGTGCCCCCTGTTTTTTGTTTTTCCTTCCAGTCCTGCCAAACTTTCCTCGGCCATTGATAACAGCAAAAGAAATATTCTTCTCAAGGTGATACTAAACTCTTTTTCTGATATTTCTCCGAGGGAATTTATTACGCAATAATTCTCACCATGATCGATGATCTCTAGCCCAATAAACCGGTTTACCGCGTCCTGGATCACTTCCAGAGTATTCATCTTCATTTTTTTCTCAAGAGCAGCCAGACTTGATAATTTTATGTCATATTTTTTTTCACTATTTGAAAATTTAATGGTGATCTCATCATAGCCCGCCCGATATGCAGCCATTATATATCTCCACAGAAGTGTTTGGCTCAAATGATCTATGTCTATTGTTTTTTTTCTTAACACGCCGCTTGTGCCTTCTGCTCTTACAATCAGTGTTTTTTCGACCTCATTCATCTCAACCTCGTCTCCTGCCTTAAGACCGTATCGAGAAATCCAGTCTTTTGGAACCGTTATTGTCAACGCGCCTACCCCCTGCTTAATCAACCGTCTTTTCATGTAATCCTGAAATCTTACCGGTTTTTAAATTTTTTCTTTTTTATATTATTACTATTAAGATATTATTAAATATATTTTATATAAGAAAAGAATATAAACGAACATTTTCGTTTAAGATATGGTGTTAGAAGATATGATAGACCCGGATCGGATTTTGGTAGAAGTCTCAAATAGGCATGTTCATCTCTCAGAAGAACATCTTGAGAAATTATTTGGAAGCGGCTATACGCTTACTCCTTACAAGAATCTTTCTCAACCGGGGCAGTATGCTGCGGGAGAAAAAATAACATTACAGAACAATGGACGAGAACTTCCCAATGTCAGAATTATAGGACCGACCAGGGAACACACGCAGGTTGAAATTTCAGCGACGGATTCACGCTATCTAGAAGTTAATGCACCGTGCAAGTTGTCGGGAGATATTCACGGAACGCCTGGAATTACCCTTGTGGGACCGCGCGGAACTGTTGCATTAGCTGAAGGAGTCATCATTGCCCAACGACACCTTCACATTCCTTACGATGATGCAAAACATCTTGGAATCAAGAATAATCAGCGAGTAAGTCTTTCTGTCGTCGGTACACGACCAGTGACGTATCATGAGATTGTGGTACGAACAGGACCTGCGGAAAAAACTACTGTCGCAGTCCATCTTGACAGCGATGAAGGAAATTCGGCACTCTTAGGCAACAATCAGTATGGCAGGCTGATTATCTAATGGTCCCTAAGAGGAATTACTATGTGTGGAATAATAGGTTATAAAGGAAAAGAACGTGCACTCCCAAAAATACTTGACTGCTTGCAGCGACTTGAATATCGAGGGTATGATTCGTGGGGAATTGCAGTGCAGAGTGATACAATTCAGATAATGAAACAAACAGGAAAGATAAGTGATGTTGCGCTCACGGATATTTCCCTTCCTAACAGTTTTGTTGGAATAGGGCATACGCGGTGGGCAACGTCGGGAAAAGTTAATGCTATCAATGCTCATCCTCACAGTGCTACCGATAAATCTTTTGTCCTTGCTCATAATGGGATTGTAGAAAATTATAAACAATTAAAGGATGAATTACTGCATAAAGGTTATACCTTTGACAGCGAGACAGATACCGAGGTTATTGTAAGACTTATAGAAGACTCTCCCTCTTCAACTCATTTCCGTGCCGCTATTCAGAGCGCATTTAAAAAATTAAAGGGCAGGAATACTATCATTATTCTAAGAGAAAACTCTGAAATGTATGCTGTTCGCAATGGATCTCCGCTCGTTGTGGGTTTTGACGATACAGAAATTTATGTATCCTCTGACACTTTGTCATTTGCTCCGTATGTCAAAAAAATTATTGCTGTTGATGATGGGCAGCTCATTCATGTTGGAGAAAGTGTAACGTTCTATGACCTCTCATTAGATACTGAAGTGAACCCTCACATTGAAGATTTGAATATCCCTAAAGACAGCATCAATAAAGAGGGATTTGATCATTTTATGATCAAAGAAATTTACGAAAATCCGTATGTCGTTAGTCAGGTGATCAATCAAGAAAAAGAACAGTATACGGCGCTTGCAGCAGCAATAAAAAAAGCGAAGAATGTGTATACTATCGGCTCTGGAACTGCAGGTTTGGCTGCAGCGCAAATAGCGTATTACTTACGGGCTTTTGGAAACGTTAAAGCAGTGAGTCTTGTTGGAGGAGATGCACGAGATTATTTTAATTTTTTTAATAATGATGATATCCTTATTGCGCCTTCACAAAGCGGAGAGACGGCAGATGTTTTAGAAGTATTAGAATTTGCCAAGTCTCGCAATGCTACTATTGCTTCATACGTCAATATGCCCGGATCTGCGATGACGCGGCTGTCTGATTTTAAATTCATGGCACGTGCAGGCCCTGAAATATGCGTGATGTCAACTAAGATTTTTGTTTCACAAATTGCGTGGGGCTATTTGCTTGCAAAAACGGTTGAAGGAAAATTTGAAGAAGGAAAGAATAATCTTCAATCTCTGGTGAAGGATTTATCCGATTATCTATCCCATAAAGAATCAACAGCACATATCAAAAGAATTGCTCAGCAGCTGACTGAGTCGAGAGATATATTCCTCATGGGAAATGCCGAACATACGCATATAGCGCACGAGGGCATGATAAAAATTATTGAAGGAACGTACAAGCACGCTCATTCCATACCGGCGGGAGATTTAAAGCATTATGCAATCACCTTGATGGAAGAAGCTGTGCCCGTTATAGCCTTAGTTGGTCAGAACAAAGCACAGTCGGATATTTTTAATGCAGTCAGTGAAGTGAAGGCACGGGGCGCGAACGTCATTGCCATAGCGCATGAAGATAATGAATTATTTGATCAGTGCATTACTATTCCACACAGCGATGAGGTGAGTGCTCTGGTCACTGTTACGTGCCTGCAGCTTCTCGCTTATTATATGACGGTGGAACTCGGAAATAATGTTGACAAGCCACGCAACATCGCTAAATCAGTGACGGTTAAATAACATGATATTACGAAAAGCAGAGATAAACGATACGGAAGGAATTGGAGAAGTATTGAGACAAAGCTATAACATACAATCGACTGAAGAAGGGATGCAGGTTTTTGAAGATGAAATGAGGAAAGGCTCTCACTACATAGTTGCCTTTGAAGACAGCAAGATAGCAGGAATAGCCTCATGGGTGGTGCGAGGATTATTGAAGCATCAATTAGCAGAACTTGACAGAATAGCGGTTCTGCCCGAATATAAAGGGAAAGGCATTGCAGTAGAATTATTTGAATACCTCAAAAAAGATGCGCAAGAATTTTACCTATCGAAGGGATTTACCTTACGAAAAGTATATCTGTGCGTTCATGCCACCAATGCACGAGCGCAACAGTTTTATAAAAAAATAGGATTCTCACACGAGGCATCACTTCCCAGCCATTATTATGACGGCGTTGATGAATATGTGTTCAGCATGTTTTTGAAATAGTAAAAAAATTTATTTTAATGTAGTTTAATTTAAATAATCCCTATCATTATTCTGTAAAAGAGACAATGAAAGACATTCCTTTAAGCGAGATTACGCTGCGAAAATATGAACGGCCGATTGGTTTGGAAAAAAGAGAACTCATACGAAAGATTTGTTTATCGCTGGGCCTTTTGCAACTGGGAGATTCGCGTGATGTTATCGTCGATATTTTGATGGTGTTAATTGAAGCAAATAAAAACAAAGAGAAACTGACCAGCGAAGTTGTAGGCGAACGCGTTGAACACTTACGAAAACAGTACAGCCTTGACACCAAAGGGCTTGCAGAGTCAAATATCCGTCGGCAACTCAAACGCCTTAATGATTACCTGCTCATTGACAAAAAAAATAACGAATATTTCCTCATTGAACAGCTTTCACTACAGGAAATTTTCGAGAACAACATTGAGCGGTTCGTCATCCCACAGATCATAGAGCGCGTAAAAGAATATTTACAGGCACTTGAGAAATAAAAATATATAGAATTAAAAAAAATAAAAACAAAAATAAATTATCTTCTTTTTTTCTTCTTAGTAGATCCTTTTTTAGTAGATCTCTTTGCTGTTTTCTTTTTCTTTGCCATTGTGAATTACACCTCCTTATATCTTTTGTAAAATATACTATTGTATCGCATTTATTGTATTTAAATGTTTTTATTTTTTGAAAAAAATGTTTTTTTGTTGAAATTTTTAATTGTGTTTGTCGACGGGGGAATTTTCTGCTGGGATTCTTAGAAAAATAAAAATTAAAATGATTGATGGAGATTGATAATTTTAATAAATGAGAGATAATTCATTTTAAAATAGTTAGAATATGGAACCAGAAAAAGATAAAGAAATTCACGAAAAAATGGGGGAAATTTTAACAAAATCTCTCTCTGTAGAAAATCGTTTAGAGTTGTTTATTGCTCGTTATTTTATCAATCCTTCTGATGAAAGATCTTTATTTTTTGATGATATTATAATTCAACAATTAAACTTCTCTAGTAAAATCGAAATTTTTAAGAAAATTTGTAATCGAGAAAAATTTCCCCCCAATGATATTAAGGACATAATCCATCTGATAAATGAAATTAAAGATATAAGGAACGAAGTTGCTCACAGTGAAACAATACTGAATATTTCTACAGAGAGAAAACATTTAGTTAGAAGGACAATGTCAAGTAGACCTTCTATAGATTTAAATAAAGAATTTATGGAAGGTTTTAGTAAAAAAATAAATTGGACTTTAAACTTGATAACTCAGTTTTGTCTGAGAATTAGTTATTAAAAATTCCTGGGGTCTAATAAGCCCACACCAAAAACATTTAAAAACCCCCACTCTATAGAAGGGTATTGCGAACTACATCATCTTATCCCGCAATTCTTGGGATTGAGGTGCATTTGGTAGAAGCATATGACACCATGGAAGATAAAAATATCTTAGAAGCATTGAAAAAATTGCGCGCGCAAGAAGACTTGCGGGAGAAGAAAATAAATTTTGACCAGACGCTTGATCTTATTATTAATTTGAGAGAGTTTGATCCACGAAAGCAAGCATTCAGCACGTTTGTCACATTGCCGAAACGATTCAAGGAGAAGAAGATAGCAGGATTTTTTGAAAAAGATTCAACGGTCATTGATGCAATCAAAAAAGATAATTTTGTGCAATACAAAGAGAAGAAGGATATCAAAAAACTCATAAAACAATATGACAGCTTTGTTGCAAATGCAAAATTAATGCCGGCCATTGCTACGAGTTTTGGACGAGTGTTAGGTCCCGCAGGAAAAATGCCGAATCCGCAATTAGGTATCATCCCGAATGAAGAGCCGGCAGTTGTCAAAGCAGTTGTTGACAAAATAAATTCAACAGTTCGTGTCATGGTGAAAGAGCCGAGCATCAAAGTCGGTGTTGGAAAAGTTTCATTAAAAGATGAAGACCTGGTTGGCAATATCGATGCAGTTTACCGACGAGTGGTGGAACAATTGCCCAAAGGCAAGGATAATATCAGAAATATCAAAATTAAATTTACCATGGGGAAACCGGTCACGGTTACATTATAATGGTACACGAAGCAATACAGGCAAAAGAAAAGCAAGTCAATGAGTTGGCAGACAAAATAAAAAAATCAAATACGCTCATGATCGTCTCTATTAGAGGACTGCCTTCAAAACAATTTCAGGAAATAAAAAAATCTGTCCGCAGCGATGCGTTTGTCAAAATCGCACGGAAGAATATCATCTTGCGCGCACTGGAAAAATGTGGTGATGCGTCTATAAAGCCACTAGAGAATCATATTGAATCAGACGTTGCTATCGTATTATCAGACAAAGATGGCTATGATCTTGCTGCAATTTTGGGGAAGAAAAAAACAAAGGTTTTTGCAAAAGCAGGGCAGATTGCCGACGATAACATTGAAGTCAAAGACGGACCGACTGAACTCGTGCCAGGACCAGTTATCAGTGAGTTTGGTGTGTTGGGAGTGCAAATTGCCGTTGAGAATGGAAAGATTGCAATCAAATCTCCGAAAGTTGTCGTGAAAAAGGGCGAAGAGATAAAAGAAAATGTCGCTTCTCTTTTGCAAAAATTAAGCATCCAGCCGTTTTCTGTTGGATTAAATCCTTTGGTTATTTATGATCTTAAAAAAAGAAAACTGTATACTCATATAAAAATTGATCCTGAGGGATATACACATGAATTGAAAAAAGCCGCGTCACAGTCGCTTGGCTTTGCACAGAAAATTAGTTTTTACTGCAAAGAAACTATCGGCTATTTCCTGGCGAAAGCGAATATGCAGGGAACACATTTACAGAATAAATTATCTCAGGAGGAAAAATAAATGGAAGAAGTTTATGCGGCTTTACTGTTGCACAAACTGGGCAAGCCAGTTGATGAGGCAGGAGTCACAAAAATAATGCAGGCAGGCGGCGCAAGCGTCGATGAAAGCAAGGTGAAGAGCTTAGTTGCAAGCTTGAAAGACGTCGACATTGACACAGAACTTGCAAATGCAGTTGTTATGAGCGGAAGCGCTGCTTCAAGCGGAGGAGCTGCACAAGAAAGCAAGAAAGAAGAAGCTCCCAAAGAAGAGAAACGCGAAGCTGCTGCAGAAGGATTAAGCGCTCTATTCGGTTAATTGTTTTATTTTATCTTTAGAATAGAGTGGAGGTAGTTGGGGTTTGATCGCGCTGTATTTCACGCTGTCATTAATTTTAAAAAGAAGAATTTTATGTTCAGGTATGAAACTTGTTCGATTATGTGGGTGGTTATTAGAGGAAAGTCCTGAGGTTGTGCAACGATTAGAGCGAGATACATCGAAGACGATGGTGCTGGTTCACGATCAGGAAAAACTTTCTATTCCGAATATGCGTTTGCTTGTTCCTTCGGGGATCTTGGTGTATGAAATAAAAGGAGATTATCGAAGCGCTCGACAATTCTTTTTTAGCGTGCAGGAAGGAAATGGAATGAATAGCGCATACTTATCAGTTGTTGAGCCTGCAGGAAGATCTTTGAATTTTGCAAAAAACGTCGGAACTTTATTTGAATATCCCTGGTATTCGAATGAGGAAAGTTCAATCATCTTTGAAAGATTGGCAGCGGGAAAAAGAAACGCTCCTCTGAATGGTATGCTTCCCCACAATCCTCTTGATCAATATACGCCGCGCAGTCATCCCTTGGCGAAATAATTATTTGTGAGTACGAAAGTTTATAACCTATTTATTTTTAATAGAGTCAAGCCGCTGTCGCATAGTGGTAGTGCACCTGGCTTGAGACCAGGGCCCTTTGGGCTCCCCGGTTCGATTCCGGGCGGCGGCGATTAATTATTAAACTGGAAAATTTCTCTGACAAATCGTGCACCATATTTTTCGAATTTTTTCTCACCAATTACTTCTTTCATACTTTCAAAAGAAACAGGTTTTGATTGCACCATTTTCAGTAGTTGAGAA
>JBDKJQ010000029.1:0-9054 GCA_039796495.1 archaeon
CAAGACAAACGATAAGTTTATCATCTAACACCTCTTTTACAATATCAAGCGCTTCCATTATTCACCTCCATTTCAAGGTTTATAATGGGCGCCTACTCTAAAATAATATGCCCCGCCCTAATTCTATTTATTATAAAAAAGTATGTGTTATTCAGATGAATTTTATTTCAGCAAATCCTCGATGGATTTTCCGTCGATTTCTGCATAAAATCGTTTTCCTTCCTGGTCTATAAATAATTCTGGCTTTTCATTGCCTCTTACATTTGCTCGTTCTATGATCGGTTCATCAATATATTTGTTGAGTGCAGAATTTATTTTGTAGACTGCATAGATGTTTGCAATTGCTACTGCTGAAGCTATGATAATTGCATATGCTACATATCCTACACATCCTATCTTGTTTGTTTTATTTTCCATTACAGCTATCAGAACTCTTTTAATAATCTACTTTTTGTGTTTTTTAAGTTTTATTATACTCTTCTTGCTGATATTTTTCACAACCTTTTTTGAATTCTTCCAATGGAGGAAGCGCGGGAGTTTTTGTTTGAGTTACTTGGAAAATTTCTGCAAGTTGTCTATAGAGATCAGGATAGTACCAACATCTTTCGTGACCTTGCTTGTCAATCCATTCTTGGATTACGTGTTTTGCTTTTTGAACTTTTTCTGAGTCGTTCATATAGCATCATGATGATTAGCTTTTTATAGACTTCTTTATTAGGAATTTCATGCGGGGGTGCCGGAGTGGTCAAACGGGGCACGCTAAGGACGTGTCGGCTTAGTGCCTGCAGGGGTTCGAATCCTCTCTCCCGCATGGTGAGGATTCTCACCCTTCGATTTTAACAAATCTGAAGGCTCAGAAAATTTTTGAAATTTTCTGGGACATTCAAAACAATAGTTTTGAAGTTTTCGAATCCTCTCTCCCGCATTTTTATTAATCTCTTTTTGTATCAGGAATCAAGCGATTAATGCTTCGTATATGATCAAAATATGCAGGATAATCGAAAGACAATTCATTCTCATTGTACACAGGGAAATTATCTTTCTTACCTACGTATAAAAAATAAAAACAATTCTTACCCTGTCTTGAAAAATAACCAACAGTTCTCACGTCATTATTAAAAACAATCTCGACGGGGTCTCCTAACTTAAGGCTTTTTACGATTGTTTCAATTGAATCCATAGAATTGGTTGAAACAATCTTATTATAAATGTTTGTATTAAGATTTTCAATTAAAAAGTGATTAAGATATTAGTTGTTGACGCTTCGCTTAAATGTTCTTGTGAGATCTTTATTGACGTAGCTCATCTTATTTTCTAGCATCTGTAACTTAATGAGAATAATAATTACAATAATCAAGTTAAGAATAAGAATTGCTTTTTCAAGAGAAGGTGTGACTGAATAAAAATAGGATACAATGAGAACGAGGGTAATGACCATGAATATCCAGACGCATACTTCAATTAACAGTTCACCCCAGTTCATGATTCTTGAAAGAAAGCAGGATATATAAATTTTTTTCTTAACTTACTCCCCAACCCAATTCACTTACACCGTCGGGCTGCAGTAGTTTCACTTCGCTTTTGTCTTCATTGACTGCTGCAAGGAGCATGCCATGACTTTTAATGCCTTTGATTTCTCGTGGCTCCAGGTTTGTGAACACAATACATTTTTTTCCTTCTAATTCTTCTCGCGTATAATATGGTTTTAATCCTGCAACGAGTGTTCGTGTTTCCGTGCCCAAGTCAATCTTTAGTTTGTATAATTTATCCGCGCCTTTAATCTCTTCAGCTTCCAGAATTTCTCCGGTGCGCAGGTCAAGCTTCTGCCATTCTTCAAAGCTGACGGTATTATCTATTTTCTTTTTCATATACTCATTTTCCGAATGTTATTTATATATCTTTTTGTTTGATTATTCATCATCATAATATTTTTATAGGGATATCTTTATTCTTCTTTATGACCGCGAGAACTCTTTCTGAACATGAGCAGCCTTTGAAGTTTGTTCTTGACTATCTTGAAGGAATAGCGCTGGCTGATAGCCAACAATATAGGCGGCTGCAACACCAGCGTATTGATACCAGTGTCCATCGCGCCGATAAAGGAAGTATTTATTGGATACATACGGATGATTGAGCCTGTTACGGATTTTTTCCTTATAATTCGGGGACATTAGAAGATCGTTTATGGATTACTATTGATTTACTCAGAAAAAAAGGTTTTACCAATATTATGAGTTCCTCTTAATTCTTCAATCCCATTGACTGCAGAAAAATTCCGAAAAAGGTGATTGCGTTTGGATTACGGACGGGAATATCCTCTCCCCTAATTCTTCGGGCGCTTTCAATATATTGTTGAGCAGCCCTGCTTCGAGGATGGGTGTAGATAACCGCGTTTTTTAATGCCTGTGATTCTTTGATAGCATGATCCTCTGGAATAATTCCCAAAAGCGGGATTTCGAGCATATCTTGTATACTTGCGATCGACATTTCGGAACGTGCACCGGTGTGTCGTGTTATAATAAATCCTTTTACCGGTTTATTGTATTCTTCTGCCAGTTTTATTGTCTTGAGCGCGTCAGTGACTGCAGACATCTCGGCGTTAGTCACGATGATGATTTCATCAGCAGCATCAATGGAAAGACGCGCTTCTTCTCCGAGGCCGGCAGCAGCGTCTATGATGACGTGGTCAGTGAGTTTTTTTAGTTTTTTTATAACTTCTGGAATTTTTTTATAATCTATCTTTTCTATTTCTTTTAACGAAAGCGACGCAGGAATTATTTTTGTTCCTGATTCATGCTCGTAAATTGCATCTTCAATATTAGACTGGCCATGGAGCGCGTGATTCAGTGTGATAGGAACAATGGGTGCTCCCAGATGAATTCCAATATTAGGCGTGGTGAGATTTCCGTCAACAATAATAACGTCTTCGCCCAGCTTATTCAAGGAAGTGCCCACATTGATAGTTGTTGTCGTTTTGCCGACGCCACCTTTACCAGATATAATTGCATATATTTTTGTCATACAAACAGACCTATTTTTCTGTGAGATACAATTTTGTAAAATTTATAAACCTTTCGAGAATTTCCCAGTATTCTTTTAATTTATCGAGTGTAATCGGTATTTCATGCCCCTTATAGGTGACTCTGAGGCATACCCCTTTTCTGAATTCATTCTCACGCGATTTTGGAAGGACATCAATAAGTTTGAACATTTCATATTCGATGATGGCATCGGTCACTTCTTTATGCTTTGCGAATGCCTGCTTTAGAAGGTCGATTCTGATCTTGGGAGCGTCGGGAATGATTTTGATTATTTTTTTCTTTTTTGCCTTATCGAGCAACTCGTCAAACGCGTAGTCCATCATAATTTTCCAGCGCTTGATGAGGTTGATCATAACATCGCAGGTTTTGGTGTACTTCATGCTGACATAGAGGAGATGGTCTGCACTAATTTTTTCTTTGATTATTTTTTCCAATATTTCCGGCATACAAAACACTCCTCTTTCACGAGAAACCCCGAGAGATAAACCTCGAGAGAAACGCAAATAAGTAAACACAGCGTTATATATAAAGTTTTTCCTGAGAGATGAGTGTTTAAATCATTTCAGGATAGTAACAAAGACGATTACGCAGGGGTGTTGTTTCCTGCTTTTGCTTTTTTAATAAAATCTTCCACACGGAAGTCCGCAGATGTTCCACGGATTTTCAGCACATTTTTTGTGATTTCTATAGTTCCCTGGAGTTTCCTTATTAGAAAATTTTCTTTTTCAAGATGGACGACTATTTTTCCGTTATTTACTGAAATGCTGCCGGTTGCATCATATGATAGCTGGTCGATTGAAACTCCTTCTAATGCGATATAATTATATTCAATGTCAGACCCCTCGATACCTACCAAACCAGATTTGCCCTGCAGCGGCATTCCATTGATAAACATCTGGGAAAAACTTCCTTGCAGAGAAATTTTTCTGTCGACCGTAAACGTGCCCTCAAAATTATTGATGATAAGATTTGCATCCTTATTCAGCTTCATAATTTGATCACCTACTGCAATTTGCGAAGGCTCTTTTATCTTCAGACTGATTTTTTTTATGGGCGAATTGAGAGCAAGCTTGTCAGGTGCTGAAAGTTCGGCGCGTATATCGTAGAGTGCATCAGTGGTTGTTACGACATTTCCGGTAAATTTTTTGGCAAAGCCGACATCGTAGAAAGAGGTGTATATCAAAAAAAACAAGATACCAAAAAATAAGAGGGTTACCAAGAGCCAAAAATGACTTCCTTTTCTTTTTTCATCTTTTATAATTTCAGTTTCTGGCATTTTATTGTATTCCTTTTTTTAAAATGACAGATTGAAAATCGTAGTTTTCATTTCTGGCATTTTATTATTTTCTCCCCTCTGTCTTCATTTATCTCATCCTTCCTCGGAATCGTCGCATTTTTTTCTGCAAGAATTCGACAAATACATAGGGTCTATCAACGTCCTTGACGCAGGTGGTGTTTTCGCGTGAGAATAAATGAACTTCAACATCACCATAATTCCAAATGCGTTGCCAGAAGGTCTGCCTGACGTCGGAATCACTGATGGCACCAAACTCCAGTCGCTTTGAGGAAATGGAAAAATATCCGCTGCGGTGAATCAGTGAGTGATTGTTTATTTCATACGAGCTTCCATAACGATGAATTTCAGTAGCAAGAAAAATAAATGTACAAAAAGCGAGGACTAACTTTATCGCAATATCGTTTAATGGCCGATGCATATATTTGATGTATATAATAGCTCCTAACAGCACGAGGATCATGAAATAAAACGGAATGTATACCTTTCTTGAGTTGCTCGCCTTTAAAACGTCCTGCTCCTCTTTTTTCATAGTGCTATCAAGAATTGCATTTTTATAAAGTTTCGTGTTCAAAAAATGTTACGGAATTTATGATTTGAGCTCTTTTTCTAAAATAATTTTAACTTGTTTGTAATCTGCTCTCTTATTTGTTGCTTGCATCACCTGGCCCATCAAAAAGTGAAATGCCTTTTCTTCACCTTTTTTGTAATCCTGGGTGCTTTTTTCATTTTTCTGGATGACTTGCTTTATTATTTCCTGCAATTTTTTTTCATCATCAATGGTTTGGGATTGTTTTGCCTCTTGTAATGGAGAGAATGATTGTGGAATAAATTTTCTGAGAATTTCTTTTGCTTTCAGAGGAGTGATATTCTCTTTCTGCACTAAACCGAACAGTTCCACAAAATGCTGCGGATTAATAGTAATCTCATCCATTGCTTTTTTATTGTAATTAAGAACGCTCAGCCATTCAACTGTTATCCAGGGTACTGCGATTGATGCAGGAATTTTTTTTATGACTTCTTCAAACAGCTCTACTATCTCAATATTTTTTGTCAGAACCTCTGCATCACTGCTGTTTATTTTGTGCTGTGAGATAATCTTATGCAGTTTTTCCATCGGCGTTTCCGGAATATTTTTTTTCAACAGCTCAACGCGTTTTTTTGTTATCTGCAACACCGGCAAGTCCGGATCAGGAATAAATCGATAATCTGCCTGTTCTTCCTTGCTTCTCATTAGTTCTGTTTTTCCTTTCGTAGGATTCCAGCGTCTTGTTTCTCTGTCTATTGGCTTTTCGTGAAGATGTCTTTCTGTTTCTGATTCAATAACTCTTACAATCTCACTGATTGAATTGACATTTTTAACTTCGGTTCTCTCGCTCAGATTTTTAATATTGATATTAACATCTGCTTTAATGCCAGCATCTTTGTTCAACGCTTTTATATATGATAAAGTGAGGACTATTTTTTTCAGCCAGGTTGAGACTTCCTCTGCAGTGTGAAAATCAGGTTCAGTGACTATTTCTACGAGCGGAACTCCTGCCCGATTATAATCAATTTGTCCGTTGTCAGGATTCCATGCTGCCGGGTCTTCCTCTAAATGGACTTCTCTGATTCTAATGCCCTCAAATAATCCTCCTTCAGCGACGTGTGTTGCATATGCACCGGAAATAGTCTTTTGATATCCTGAGGGCATGTCAGGCCAATTGTAATGTTTTCTTTGAAAAATCAAATATTTTTTGTCTTCAACAACGCTTGGCTTGCAGTTGAGCAATAACCCTATTTGTAGAATTTTATCAACTGCAGACTTATTGGGAAGCATTGGCTTATTTCCTGGCTGACCTGTGCATATGGGACAAATGTTGGTATTTGGTTTTATTTTTTTCATGTCATGAAAATTCTTGCATTCGCAGAATAATTTTTCGCGTGTTTCAATGTAGCCGTGAATTTCCAGACCAATCAAAACTCTTTCACTGGTTGATTTCTGTTTGCTTTTTTCAGCCATAAAATATCAAGAAAAGAGAAGTTTAAAAGTTTGTTGTTATAACAACGCCAAAAAAACAATCGTCACTATAACTAATAACCCAAAAATAATTTCACCAATAACGACGCCGATAATTCCTACAATAAGGTCGCCCACAAAACCAAGGTTATTGAGCAGTTGTGTCATGCCACCTCCTTACACTCTTTTCACATAATTTTTTAGCCATCTCTATTATAGGCAAGACTTCTATTAAAAGAGAAAGAGTATTTTTTTCACAACATACTGAAAAACTGAGAAAAAAACTACGCTCGTCGTATCAACTTAATCAGCAGCAATAATATAATTGCTCCGAGCAATGCTGTGATGAATGATCCAAACATGCCGCCGATAGGAATTAATGATCCGAATAAAAATCCTCCAAGCAATGCACCGATGACTCCTACGATTAAATCACCGAGGAGTCCAAAGCCGATGCCAGGCACTAATACATCCGCCAGCCAACCTGCCAGTAGTCCGATAAGGATGAATATAAAAAAACTTACAAGGTCAGCCATAGAGCCTCCTCGCAATGATAGACTTGGGTTGAAAAGCCATACTATCTCACGGAAAAATGCTATAAAAAATAACGTAGTATTTTAATAACAGCAAAAAATAACAATAAAGGTTATAAAACAAAAAAATATCTGTAGGCATGGATGTTGCGCTCGTGTATATGGTTGCAGGACTTTCGTCGCGATTTGGGGGAAAGATAAAACAATTTGCACGAGTAGGCCCTCAGGGAGAAACATTCATTGAAATCTCTTTGAATCAGGCGATGCTGGCTGGGGAAGGAACGATCTCCAAGATAATCTTTGTCGTGGGGAAACATACTGAAGCCGGCTTTCGGGAATTGTTTAAAGATTCTTACCGAGGTATTCCGATCGTTTATGCACGCCAGGATTTTGAGCCTGCATTGAGAGACCGGCCGTGGGGAACTGCAGATGCCGCTTGTTGCGCTGCTGCTTTCCTTGATGAGCCCGCAGTCATCTGTAATGGTGACGACTTATATGGAGAGAGCTCTTTAAAAACAGTAATTAATCATCTGCATCATTCTGATGAAGAAATTACGATCGGCATAGCGCTCGAGGAAATGATTCCTGCGCAGGGAGCGGTTACCCGGGGCATATTCAAAGTTGATAATACCCATGTTGTATCTGCCGAAGAAATAGCAGGGATCACTCAAGATAACTGGAAAGATAAAGTCCCCTATTCCTGTTTATGCAACATGAATTTATTTGGGTTGCAATTAGATACATTGAGAAGATTATCTACTCATGTTGATGCGTTTAAAAAAATTCATATCGGAGATCGAAAAAAAGAATGTTATATCCATATTGAACTATTGAATGTTTTACGTGAAACTAATAAGAACATGAAAATTTATCCAATGCGGGAGGGCTGGCTTGGTCTCACCAATCCTGAAGATGAGGAGATGGTTCGGGAAAAACTGAAAAATCAATAATTATTTTTCCCTGCATTTTTCACAGAGTCCGGCAATGTCAATTTGAAAATGGCAGATAATGCCGCTCATTTTATTTTTTATGAAATCCAAAGAGCTGACGTGTATGTGTTCTGTTTTGCCGCAGTTTTCACACACAAAATGACAGTGATTTTTGTTTTCCAATGAATATATTATTCTTCTGTTGCAGGTGTAGGAGTGGATTTTATTTTTTTCCTTGAGTGATTTTAAAAATCGATAGACTGTTGCAATCCCGATGGTTTTGTCTTTCTTCCTCACTTTTTGATGAAGCTCTTCTGCGTTGAAGAATGAATTGCTTTTTTGTATTTCTTCCTGGAGGAGGATTTTCTGACTGGTGTTTCGTGAGAGGCGTGCCATAGCTTATTGATAATAACTATCAATAAGTTTTATAAATGTTTAGATTTTATTGATAGTATGGAATGGATACTCTTATTGTGGATTGTCGTGATGACATTACTTAACGGTTCCCTTGCGCTCTTTGGCGCAGCCATCTATCTGAAATTCAAAAAGAATATTCATAAGATAACTATTCTTTTGGTATCGTTTACGACGGGAGCATTGCTCGGAGGAGCGCTTTTTCATTTTATTCCCGAGGCACTTGAGGAACTCAACGGTTTTTATACATTCTCTCTTGGACTGGTCGGCTTTTTTGCCTTTTTTGGATTAGAACGGTTCCTTCACTGGCACCATCATCATGATCATGATTGCCACGAACATCCTTTTACGTATCTACTTTTATGGGGAGATGCAATCCATAATTTTGTTGATGGGGTTTTGATTGCCGGATCGTTTTTGATTTCAATTCCCTTGGGAGTTATTAGTAGCCTTTTGATTATGGCGCATGAACTCCCGATGGAGATTAGTGATTTTGGGACGCTGATTTATGGAGGGCTGGGAAACAAGAAAGCAGTGATTTATAATTTTCTTTCGCAGCTAACTGCAGTCGTCGGAGGCATTTTAGGATTCTTTTTTCTTGGACTAGAAACATATGCCGTGTGGATATTGCCATTCGCTGCCGGTGGATTTATTTATATTTCCATTACTGATTTAATACCGGAAATTTTCAGCGAGAAAAACAAGAAAAAAATGTTTTTGAATATTATATTTATTTTGCTTGGGTTAGGGTTATTAATATCTGCGAAATTTTTGGTGGAGTGAATCATTCAATAATAATGCCTGTTTCAAGAGCTTCTTTTACTATTGAGACCTGTTTTTTTAG
>JBDKJQ010000030.1:0-9414 GCA_039796495.1 archaeon
AAGCAAGTGCTTGATGAACTTGGATTAGAACGCTATTGTTGCCGGTCAATGTTTTTAGGACAAATTGACACTTTAGCGCTGATCAATAAGTTTAAGAAATTCTAAATTTATTCTTTATAAGAAAACCTTATATATTTCTATTAAGTAAATTCAATAATGAAAAAAATCCTTAAGTATGAAGGCTCTTTTCCAATTTCAAATGCGATTTTATATGATAAGGCGTATGTAATGGAGATATCAGGGCAAATTGGTGTTGATGCGAAAACAGGGGAACTTGTTGAGGGAATAGAACTTCAAACAGCTAAAACTTTAGAAAATATAAAAAAAATTCTTCAGGAAGTGGGATGGGATTTTACGAACATAATCAAGACAAGAGTTTATTTGTCAGACATGAGATATTATTCACAGATGAATAAAATTTATGAAACCTATTTCAAAGAAAAATATCCTGCAAGAGTTGCAATGGCTGTTAAAGAACTACCTCGCAGTGCGCTCATTGAAATAGAAGCCACTGCATGTGGCGATCAACTAAAAAAATAATCTTTTTATCTCCCAAACTTTTCACTCAACATTTTTCCCAGATAATACGCAGAGCCGAATACAACAACTCCTGGCAATAATGCTAATCCTAAACTGGGAACTAATAATCCTGTCCCAAGAGCGCCAATGGTTCCTGCACCGACTGATTCAAGGATGCCGACAGCCTGATGAACAGATTTCTCAACATTTTTTTGCAACGCATCAAGCTGCATGATCATTTTTCCTTCTTTTAAAATTCTGACTTTTTTATCCTCTTCTGAAACTATCACAACGGTATTTCCCTTTGGTTTTGAGGCAGTTAGCGCGGCGCTGTGGCGTGTCCCAAAGTTTTTGAGTGTTGATGTTGATTTTATCATCGCTCCATATGCTTTCACAAAACCTTTTTTATCAATGATAACGGCGCCGTCAATTAACGCCAACGATTCAAGCAGTTTCGGATTTTCAGCGGCTTTAAATGAGGGGATAGACTGATCAATCAACTCCTTATATTTTACCTTGCCGATGACAAATAATGCCCCCTCACCCCGCTTTGCAATTTTTAGTCCAATCTGCACTACTGTTTCCTCAAGATCTTTCAATGTTTTTTCTTTAGATTTTTTTGTTTTTTTCATTTTGTCCAGAAAAACTACTATTACACTAGATAAGAAGTTTTATTTTTAAATTTTTTGCTTTCAAATAATAACAGCTTATTCAAGAAAATAATTTTTTCAGTTTATACAACCCGAGCCCACTAAGTCCCCCAATTAAATTATTGAACATGTCTTTTTGAGTGTCCCATTCATCTAAATCGCCTGCTCCGATAAACAAAACCCCCTCTCCTTCTCCGACGGCGAGAGCGCCGCCATATTCAAATAATTCATGGAATGCAGAAAATCCCAGCACAACAGCAATGATAGCGACATACATAAAAAATCCTTTATACGGGCCCTTCAAAACATATGTCCGATATAAAATCAGTGAAGCAACAAATCCGAAAAATCCGTGCACCCACATATCATATTCAAAACCGAAGTAGTTATTGCTGTAAGTATCAAAAACACCGAGGTCATGAAGCAATAAAAAGAGACAGGCAAGCAGATAATGAAACGGATGTAAATCTATTTTGTTTCGTATAAAAAATAATCCGTATAACAGCAGCATGAGAAAAATAAAATCCCATTTGTAATGGCTGTCAGTCGTGAGTGCGTAAAATTCCAAGATGATGAGAATCAGCGTTGTGAGAGCAAGAATAATTTTGTTCCATAACTCGAAATTATTTTTAGGCGCACCTTTTTTCATAGTTGTATGAATGAACTGTCATTTATAAAACTTTCAAAATAAATAAATCCAGCCAATAATTACAATAGTAAGATCAGCAACAAAATGGATGATCAAGCTTGCGTATATTGAACCTGTTTGTTTGTACAGCCAGTTGAAAAAAATACCAATAATTGAGAGAAATACCAATACTAATAGAAATTCTCGCAGACTGAACCAATAAAAAATAATGACGCTGTGGTGCAATGAAAATAAAATGCCGGTCCAATAGCCAGTCCAATATTTATCAAACACACGGAACACAAATCCCCTCCAAAAATATTCCTCCATAAATGGATTGATAAAAACAATTGCAAGTGCGACAAAAAAATAAGTCTGTTTGTTCAGATTATAATTAAGGCTGTTTGCAATATCCTTGAAACCAAAAAAATTTCTGAAAATAAATAATGCACTGACAATGATCACAATAGTTGCAATGCTACATAGAAGGGCAAGTAAAAGAATATTTTTCTTATTTTTCAGCTGTAGTGGCAATACAAAAGATTCTTTCAATGAAACTTTAGACACATATGCAACAGTAATAACCGGAATTATAATGTGGAATACTATCCGTACGATCAGGCCGAAACCATAGCTTCCAATATAATATGCCAGCAACTGCGCCAGCGATGGCAAAAATGCAGCCAAAAACAGGAGGAATAATCGTTTTTTCATATAGTCAGGTAATCTCACATTTTATAAAGATTTTTCATCTTCCATCTGCTTCTTTGTCCACATTTTTTGCATTTTATCATTTTCATTCCTTTTTTTATTCGTATCTCACTATTTTGAGGATTAAAATAGCTTAAGCATTTACTGCAGAATTTTTTCCGCAGTTCTCCAAGTTTGATATTTTTTGACATTGCCAATTTTTTTATTTTCTTTATTTCTTCAGCAGAAGGCTTTCCAGAAAAAGTTTTTTCTATTTGCTCTTGAATCTCTTGCTTTGAAAGCTTTGTAGGTTTCATTATAACATCAATCACCTAGCCTATATAATAGATACTTTTAGATAGTTTTTTAATAATAGTTTCCTTAACTGATATATGAAACTCCTCAAAACACTCGCAACACATCATGGCGTGTTTCATACCGATGAATTAGTTGCCTGTGCCGTTTTAAGAATGATCTTCTCTAAGATAAGAATCATCAGAACACGTGATCCTTCCATCTTTGTCAAGACAGACTTGCGTGTCGATGTCGGAAGGAAATATGATCCTGCGACGAACGATTACGATCACCATCAGGAATCATTTTTATTAAAGCGGGAAAATGGCATACCCTACGCTTCTGCCGGATTGATATGGAAACATTTTGGAAGAAAACTAGTAAATTCTCAGAAAGCATTTGAACATATTGACAAAAAGATCATGCAGCCGATTGATGCGCTGGATAACGGCATGCAGATTTACGAAAAGAAAATTGCTGAACCGTATACTCTGCAAAAAATAATTGACATCTTTAATCCCCCCTGGAAAGAAAAAAAGAGAGATCCAAACAAGGCTTTTGAAGATGCTTTGAAAATAATTATCGTCATTTTAAAAAAAGAAATTGCAATCGCAAACTCCTTGGACGAGGCTGAACAAAAAATTGAAAAGGCGGTTGCTCTTGCTCAAAAAACAAAGAAGCACTATATTCTACTCGAAGATTACGCACCGTGGAAAGAAACTGTTCTGAAATATGATTTTGTGCAGTTTGCAGTTGTCAAAAATCCCGACGGTAATTGGTGCGTGCATGCAGTCCCTCGTGCTCTTGACAGTTTTGAAAGCCGAACATTACTGCCTTCATCATGGACCGATTGTGAACAGGGAAAGCTTGCTAAGCTAACAGGAATAAAAGATGCGTATTTCTGTCATAAAGGAAGATTTATTGCCTGCGCACGAACAAAGGAAGGCGCGGTGGCATTGGCTGAGATGGCGGTGAAGATTCATTAATAATCAATTGATTCAGGAATTTTGACTTATTTATAAAAATAGAGCATTATTCTAAAATACAAAAATATATTCACATATTTTAAAACGGCTCTGAAAATTTTTAATAAATGCCTTGACATGAAAGTCATTCCGAGCGCCTCATTATCGTAGTCAAGGTTCCTGTTCCTGAAGTTAAGATCAGAGCCGTTGCCAACGGAATTGAATCGGCGCGTGTAGCCAATTAACCTATCTTACCAAAGATTCTCCTCGTCAATGAATTTTAAATTCAAAGGGAGCACCATCACTTCATTGTTCACGATTATTATCGCTACCAAATGTCGTGATTGAATTTTATGACTTAAAATAAATGTTAATGACGTGCTGGTTAGTTGGCGTGTGACCTTCTTCTGAAATTTTCATTTCAGTGTCAAGGCAACAAAATATAATAATTTATCTTTATAAAAATTATTGTGTTAGGCTTTCAAGAAATGTTACAAGCTCCTCAAGTTTTGAATTAGGCAAATTCCCCTTTCTTACTTCTCTGGCAACCTCTAACTGTTTGGTAATTTCTTTCTGTGTATAAGGAACCTTCATTTCTTCTGGAGAAAAATTTTTGCGAACCAGCTTCGCTGGCTTTAAAACTGCGGACGCCTTCGGCGTCAACACCCCGAGCGCCTCAATATCGCAGTCAAGGCCCCTGCCCCTGAAGCCAAGATCAGAGCCGTAGCCAACGGAACCGAACCACGTATAATTAACAATAGTTCCTTTTTGAGCATCAACAACCTGCGGATCAATTTGATACACCTGAATACTATCTGAAGAAACCTTTTCTTTAAAATATCTTTTTCGTTGATCCTGAAAGAAAAATTTTGCATCATCTGAATCTTTATGCAGTGCGTAATCTCCTCGCTCTGAAAGAACATGTGCAGTTCTTTCTTCTGGTCTTTTATTCTTTTCTTTCTTTGCAATTTTTTCCCATTGACCATAGATTTTTCTTCCTGAAAAAACGGGATATTGAAGAATTTTATGAGCATTAACCATTTGTCTTGCCATTTCTAAATTTTCAAATGCCGGAGAAATGCGTGCAACAATAACGGAAGAATCTTTTGCACAGATAGGAGCATGACAGGTTCTCGTCCCGCTTTGATAATTTCCCTGTAATCGTAGATATGAATCATCTCTCACTGAAATAAAATGAGGTATTCCCTTTTCTTGAAGTGCGGGAAATTGTTTATCAAATGGCGCTCGTGCTATATACACATCCCCTAAACCTTTCACTGTCTCTAAAAATGTTACTTCGACCATATTTTTCTTGGGAAAAATAACTTTATAAATCTTTCTTATTACTATTTTTAAAAGGTGACAAATTTAAATAGTATCAAAATCTTTAATACTATTGTTCATTAAAAATAATCATGAAACTAAAAACCTCTTCAAAAATCCTGGAAAGAAAACCCAAGAAAGAAATCATTAAATTGAAAAATGTTTCAAAGCATTACCGATTGGGAAATGAATTCATTAAAGCAGTGGATGGCGTTGATATCACGATCAACAAAGGAGATTTTGTCGCAGTTGTTGGACCTTCAGGATCAGGAAAATCAACGATGATGAACCTTATTGGAGCGTTGGATCTTGCAACACAAGGAGATATTTTTCTGGATGGCATTAATATTGAAAAATTAACTGAATCAGAATTAGCAAGCTTGCGCGGGAAAAAAATCGGGTTTGTGTTCCAGACATTTAATTTGATTCCTACACTCACTGCCATTGAAAATGTCACAATGCCGATGATGTTTCAGGGAGTGCCTGCTGAAGTGCGAGAGAAGCGAGCGGAGCAGTTGCTTGAAAAGATAGGGCTTAACCATCGATTACATCATTTGCCCAGTGAATTATCAGGAGGAGAGCGGCAGAGAGTTGCAATTGCACGCGCATTAGCAAATAATCCTGATGTCATCCTTGCAGATGAGCCGACGGGAAATCTCGACAGCAAGCGAAAACAAGAAATTGCAGAAATGTTTCTTACCCTCAGTAAAGAAGGAAAAACAATCATTCTCGTGACGCACGATACTGAAGTTGCAAAATTTGCAGATAAAGTCTATCAATTAAAAGACGGGAGGATTGTCCAATGAATCTTGAAGAAATATTTACTGACTCTGAAGAATTAGAGGTTGCCAAGAGAATTCTGCAAGCTGTGCCCAATGATACTGGCAAATTTCCTTTTTTTGATGCGACGAGGGGAGGCATAGTGCATAATGCCTATAGAGAGGATATTCCTTTTTTCTCTGGTGTGGAAGGAATAGATGATTTTTTGAAAGGAAAAGAAATATATTGTAGAGATCATCATATATTTTCTCAAATGGAGCAAGCAAAATTTATTAAAATTGCTCGATATGATGAACAAGGCCCGTTATATATTAAATCACGAGGTGAAGCATGATCAAAGATTTTTTTCTTTTGGGCATCAACAATCTGAAACGAAGAAAGCTGCGAAGCTGGCTGACCATGATTGGGATTTTCATCGGCATTGCTGCAGTTGTTTCCCTGCTTTCGTTGGGACAAGGATTGCAAAATTATATCAATGAACAGTTTGAAATTTTAGGAGGCGATAAAATAATAATTCAGTCAAAAACACTGGGGCCGCCGGGAAGCGCGTCAGGATCACTTATCTTAACCTCAAAAGATCTGGAAACTGTACAAGATACTAAGGGGGTTGATGATGCGGCGGGATTATTGATGAAATCGGGTCTTGTAACATTCAAAAATGAAGCTCAGGTGGTGTTCACCCTCGGCATGGACGAAGATTATTTTTCTTTGTTTGAAAATATGGGAAATTTTGCAGTGGTAGAAGGACAGGAATTACAGGATAATGATAAATTCAAAGTTGTCGTTGGTAATAATCACGTATATGGCGATGTATGGGACAAGCCGGTTCAGCTTCGCGATACTATCACTATAGAAGGAGTTGAATTCAAGGTTGTGGGAGTACGGGGCAAGATTGGTAATCCGTTTGATGACAATGCATTATCAATTCCTAAAGAGACTATGAAAGAATTATTGCATATTGAAGATGAGGAAAGTCAGATTATTGCGCGCGTTGAAAAAAATGCAGATCCTATAAAAGTTGCTGAAGACGTTGAGCGAAGATTGCGACGATCAAGAGGAGAAAAAGAAGACCAGGAAACCTTTGATGTAAGCACCTCAGAACAAATTCTTGATACATTTAATAATATTTTTGCAGTGATACAAGGTGTTCTCGTCGGCATTGCAGCGATTTCCTTACTCGTGGGAGGCATTGGCATTATGAATACGATGTACACCTCTGTTTTAGAGAGAACGAAAGAGATTGGGACGATGAAAGCAATTGGCGCAAAAAATTCTCACATTCTTTCTATTTTCCTGATTGAATCCGGGTTATTAGGGCTGATTGGAGGATTAATCGGTGTCGCTATTGGTGTTGGAATCGCAAAATTAGTTGAGTATATTGCCACCATTTACATCGGCAGCCCCTTGCTCCAGGCCTCAATGAATCCAACCATTATCGTCGGAGCGTTGGCATTCTCATTTGTCATTGGAACCTTATCAGGAGTATTTCCTGCAATGCAGGCTTCCCGATTAAAACCGGTGGATGCTTTAAGGTATGGATAAGTTACTCACAGAAATATTATTCTCTCGCTCTTTGCCGTAATAATTCATAACCGCCGGAAATGAGATTGGTTGCGAGTGGAATGAGTGCTGGAATAAATGCGTAAAGAGTTTTATCCAAATAGTAAAAAAAATGCAATAAAACAGCAGGGGTACCAAAGTAAAATGAGAATCCAAGAAACATTCCTTTTGCCGTGCTTTTTGATAATTTTTCCTGATAGTTTTCGGGAGCATATTTTCTGACTAACGTCGGAAAAATGATAGGAGCTAAACAAAAATAGCTAAGAAGATTTAATTTTCTGTTCGAGGTTTGAAAGGGGCATGTTACGAATTTTATAATTGTGTTTCATCAATTATATTCCTATATTCTTTATTTTCTGGGAAAGCTTCAATAAATCTCTGAACTGAAACGAGAGCACTCTCTCTTGCATAACTTAGAGCGTCTTTTTTAGAGAGCTTATAATCAATAACTCTATTATTCTCACTGATCGTCCATATAGGAGGATTTCCTACAGGTCCTTGCACAAGATATCTGTGTCCTCCCATTAAACTGGGTTCTAACTCGACGCCTTCTTCTCCCAAAATTCTTTTTAGTTTTACACTCATGCATCCTAACAGATAGGTTTTACTTTTAAATCTTTATTATATGTCCTAACTTCTAAGAAGTAACAAAACAAAACACTTAAATAGTGTTTTCTCCTGCCATAATTATTATAAACTGAAAAGTAAAACTACAAACATGAACAAACTTTCAAAGATTATTGTCGCAGGACTATTGTTGCTGTTCTTACTGGTAAGCACATTGCAATTCTCATTAGCATTAGTTGTTGATTCTGTCATCACGGATTCTTCAGGAATTTCTCCTGGACAGACAACTGAAATTGAATTAGGATTGAAAAATAATGGTGAGACAACTATTCAGGATGTTAGTGTATCTCTGGATCTGAAAGATGTACCGTTTGCTCCTGCCGATGCAAGCTCTGAATTTTCCGTCGACGAAATTCGTGAAGATAAAATAAAATACGCCCGATTCTCATTGATAGTGTTAAATAATGCGCAGCCGGATATCTACAAAATTCCGATAACAATAACGTATCACGAAGAAGATGCGCCAGAGATAATTACAAAAGCCTCATTGATAAGCGTGACTGTTGTTGCTGACCCGATACTTTCAGTTAATTCACAGGACAGTGTATTAATCAAGGGACAGAATAATGAACTTACGGTTAAATTAGTCAATCAGGGTGTTGCAGACATAAAATTCTTGGAGATGGAAGTAACCCCTTCTTTATACGTCACACTTCTTTCTTCAAATAAAATCTACATCGGGGATTTAGACAGCGATGATTTTGATTCAGTGACATTTAACATTTTCGTGAAAGAGAATGCACCAGACAGCATCAGCGTCCCCGTAACAATCAACTACAAGGACTCATTAAACAAAGCATACACAAAACAATTTGACGTGCCGGTAAAAGCTTACACCGAGGACAAAGCGGTTGAGCTCGGCCTGAAAGAAAAAAGTTATACGATGCAGATAGTCATCATCGTTATACTTTTGATTGTATTCTATCTGTTGTATCGCTATGTAAGAAAGTCCCTCAGAAAAAAGAATTTGCAGGAGATGTAATATAAATCATCACACAAAAATTTATAAACTTGTTTCTTTTTCATCAATCATTAAACATAAAAAAAAGAGAATGAAAAAGTGTCTTTATTGCAAGGTCGAATTGTCGGACAAAAGCGTTATCGATTTCTGTGAATCCTGTGGCAGGAAAACATTTGGCGATAAATTGTTTCATACGATCGTCAAGAATATGGAAGAAGCAAGCCAAAGAGGCGATTTATTTCAGGGAAAAGTTAATTAACAATAATAATTCTAAATGATTTTCAGGATGAATAAGACCCAAAATCCTCTCAGTAACCTTTAAAAACATCATTCTTCTATGAAATTTATTGAAACGATAAGAGGTAGTTGCAACTAACAAACATGAAACGAATGAAACGAGTGCGAACGAGGGGAAAA